>JBKJLJ010000124.1:0-2893 GCA_046597015.1 Bryobacteraceae bacterium | reverse complement strand
GCATTTTCCGGGGCATGAGCTGATTTACTGTTTGGCGGGGCGGGGGTATGTGCGGGTGGAGGGGGTGACGCATGCGGTGGGGGCAGGGGATTTGGTGTGGGTGAACTGCCACCATCCGCACGAGCACGGGGCGGTGCGGGAGGATCCGTGGGAGGTATATTGGGTGCGGGTGGAGGGTCCGCGATTGGAGCAGATGTGTGGGCTTTTGGCGGGGCCGGTGGGCCGCGGGGTGGCGCGGGAGGCGGTGGAGCCGGGGTATGGGGAGGTGTTTAAGTGGATGGAGAGCGACGCGGCGGAGGCGGCGGCGTGGGTGCATGCGGCGGTGGCGCGGATTTTGGCGGTGGCGTGTGCGGCGGGGTTGCGGGAGGGGAGCGCGGAGCGGGTGCCGGCGCCGTTGCGGCGGGTGATGGAGCGGATGAAGTTGTTTTATTTTGAGCCGTTGACGGTGGGGGAGTTGGCGACGGAGGCGGGGATGAGTCAATCGCATTTTGGGCGGGTTTTTCGGGAGGCGTTTGGGACGAGTCCGATTGACTGGTTGCGGCGGGAGAGGATTCGGCAGGCGCAGCGGCGGTTGGGGGGGACCGATGACGCGGTGCAGTGGATTGCGGAGGAGGTGGGGTATCGGGACCGGTTTTTCTTTAGTAAGGACTTTAAGCGGTTGACCGGGATGAGTCCGCGGGAGTTTCGGCGGCGGGCGCAGTTTGAGTGAGGGCTGCGGAACGAAGCCAAGTCGGCGTTGCCCGGGCCGCAGAGTGGACACACTTCGGGTGAGCGGGTTGGGCGGTTCAGTTGTCAAAGAGCAGAATACGGTTCGAAGGCGGCGGGGTTCTACGGAACGAAGCCAGGTCAGCAGCGGTCGGTGTAGGCCGGGGCGCTGAAGGAGTCCGTCGGTGCGAATTGCGGTTCGAAGCCAACTTCGGGCAGGGGGGAGTTGGCTGTTGCCACTTTGACTTCTTCCTCCGGCTGCGCCGGCGGCGGGGGCGGTAGGGTGCGGCGCTTTTCCTGGGCGTATTGCAGGTTTTTGAGACAGCGCTGGTGGCTTTTTTCGATGGCCGCTACGTAACGGTACAGGTTTCGAAAAATCGTTTCGTTAGGGACACTTGCGAACGAGATTGCGATGAGTTGATCCGGGTCGCAATTGGCGGCATCCTGTTCTCCGTTTTCCTCCTTCAGGTAGGTGAAGGTGTCTTCGGCGAGCATGCTGAGCGCTTTCGCCTCGACACGGCGGGCCCGGTTCAACCGCCACTGGGCTTCGGCCAACTGGTCAGTGAGTATTTTCTCTTCCGGCGAGGCGGGCCGGTACGCGCCGACGATTTCCGTATGCAGTGCTTGGAATTCTTCTGGCGATTCGCCCCGGACGAGCAGCGAGGAGGAGCAGAGGCCGTGAGCGAGGCGGTTTTGGCTGGAGGCCGCTTTGCCTTCGGGCGTGCGGGGTCCGGTAGACTTCATGGCATTTTTGCGGTTGGCGATGATTTGGAGGATGGCACGGCTTTCGGCGGTCTCGGCGGCGATTTGGGCCTCGTGTTCGGCGACGGCTTGATTCAGGAAGGCCACGCGATCAAAAAAGAACTCTTCGGTGGACATGGGTAGATTCTCCAGGGTGTAGAAATGGAAAAGCCCGCCTGACCGAGGGTTCGGTCAAACGGGCTTCTACCTGTTAAAAGCCTACGGTATGGAAGGAGGCCAATTTGGAGGCTGTGTCTGTAAGTGATAGAAAAGAAGCGAAAGGTATATTTTTTTGGGTTGTGACGGGCTTGTAAAACTCCCTACAAAACGGTTGCTAGGCGTGGTGGCGGGCAGCGGAAAGTTCCTTCTTGCCTTCCTAAAAGCTCTGCCTCAAGCGCAGTCAGACTTTGTTTTCAGGCGGAGAAGTTAGTCGACGGTGGGGCTAACACGCGAATCGTCGCGTGCGCCATCATTTTCGGGACTCCCCGGCCGCGAATGCTGTTGGCACCGAATCATCCTTCATACGGGAGAACGCTCGTCTGACCATAGTGCGGATCTTGTATCGTTCGGCCTTGGCGGGGGAGGGCAGGGGCTCGCTGGTGCGGTTTTGGCGCTGCGGAACGGGAGGATGAGAATGGGTCGATTGCTGGGCGATTTGGGTGCCGTTGCTCAATTTGCACTTGTATCTATCGTGGGTTGGTATGGGAAGTACGAGCGGATGGATGAGAGGGGCATTTTCGAGGATGGAGGGAGGTTGCTTTGGTGTGAGTAATCGCATACGTTGAATTTATGACGGCTGCGCAAAAGGGCAAACTTGGGGAAGTGATCTGGATCGATCCGGAAAGGATGAGCGGTGCGGCTTGCTTCATGGGGACCCGGGTACCGGTGCAGAATCTACAGGACTATATTGAAGGCGGATCGACGATCAACGAGTTTTTAGGATTATCCTTCGGTAAGTCGCGATCAAGTGGTGCAGTTCCTTGAACTGGGCCGGGAACATTTGATCGAATGCGTATCCTCTTAGACGAGTGCGTTCCGGCCCGGTTGAAGCGAGGATTTCCGCGACATGCCGTGCAGAGCGTGACGGAGGCCGGGTGGCGGAGTAGCCGCCCTCGGAGTGGTCGCCGCCGGCTGGTTCGGAACGGGATGCGGGCCTAGTTTCCAGTCGAATATGCCGTTTATCGTTACCTAACCTCTTCCGGTATCGGCGATTCGGGCTTGCTAAACGGCTGAATCAGGCTGGAAAGTGATGGTTCGGGATGACCCGGCATTAGTACGAACAATGCGACCGAGAATAGGTCACGGCCGACTGGTCAAGAGAGTGTAATGATGGTAGTGAGACGCGGACATGACATTACGCGAAAACGTCGACTGGTCGGAATGCCCGCTTGTGGAAACCAAGCCGGGCGTGCAGAGTGGCGCTCCTGTTCTGCGCGGAACACGCATG
>JBKJLJ010000763.1:0-2966 GCA_046597015.1 Bryobacteraceae bacterium | reverse complement strand
CCTTCCATGATGTCGACGAGGACGACATCGGCTAGCTCTTTGTCTGCGATTCGCAGAGCACAGTTGGCGCCGACGTTGCCGGCACCGACTACGGTGACTTTTTTGCGCATAGGTAATGAGTATACCCCCGTCGGCGCAGGCGTCGCAGGGCGGCAACCGGACAGCTATAGCATGGGGCGCAAAAGTCAGCCATCGCTACATTTTGTGGCTAAAAGATAGTTCCGAACTTATCGTTGACAGATGTTGCCAGATCCGTACAATTGAGAAGACTTACCATCGCATCGAAACGCAAATCTCCTTTTATGTTCAAAACAAAAAAAGCGAAGTCTGAAACCCCGCCAGTTGAGCGCTGCTTTGCGTCGAGCGAAATATCGGAAATGACGGGGGTTAGCCTTCGACAATTGCAGTGGTGGGATGAGCAGAAAGTTGTTTCGCCGCGGCATGAGGGGCATAAACGGGTTTATTTGCCGGAAGAGGCGGTGGAGATTGCGGTGATTGCGGAGTTGCGGCGGAAGGGTTTTTCGCTACAGAAGATCCGGTTAGTGTTGCGTTTTCTGCAAAAGGAGATGGGCAAGCGGCTGAACGAGATCTTTGGGGCGGAAAGCGAATGGCATTTGGTCACCGATGGGAAGCATATCTATCTGGAAGATAACAATCAGCGGATAATCGACATCTTTAAAGACGCCGAGCAGCCGATGTTCCTGGTTTGCGTGACGGATCAGGCGAGGCGTTTAGGGATTGCGCAGACGGCTAGCGGCCGGAAACCGGTGAAGGCGGAAATATCTGCTAACCAGCGCAAGGTTCGCGCCGTCTAGAACGGTAGCGCTGGCGGCCCGCATTGGTCGAATCGCTGACCTGATATACTCAGAGTCAAGTCCTCGGAGGTCCCCGCGGTATGGCTACACGCCGATCTATCATTCTCATCCCGGCAACGGTGATTGTCTGCTCTTTACTGGGCGGTATTTTTGGTCCCGATGTGACGGGAGTTTCCGCGGCCAGCGCAGAAGACGAAGTGCAGAGCAGCGTCAAAACCTTTGCCAAGGTTTACGCCCTGGTGGAAGAGAATTTCGCGGATAAGGTTACCTCGGACAAAGCAATTTATAAAGGCGCGATTGGCGGGATGCTGCGGACCCTGGACCCCCATTCGAGCTTTTTCGATCCGAAAGATTTTCAGTCCATGCGCGAAGACCAACGGGGCCATTATTATGGCGTCGGCATGACGGTGAGCGAGCGGAACCGCCGCACCGTCGTGATTGCTCCGTTCCCTGGTTCGCCGGCGTACAAGGCGGGCATTCGGCCGGGCGATACGATTCTGGAAGTGAACGACAAGCGGACGGATACGCTGACGACCACGGAGGTCGCGGACATCTTAAAGGGACCGCGCGGCACGGTGGTGCAGGTGAAAGTAGCGCGGGAGGGCGTCGATAAGCCCATCACCTACAACATCACGCGCGATGAGATTCCGCGGAAGAGCGTACAGGACGCTTTCTTCGTCAAGCCTGGTATTCTTTACCTCGACATCGAATCCTTCAACGAGAACACGAGCCGCGAAGTGGAAGACAACTTCAAGCGGGTGGGCGAACAGAACGTGAAGGGGCTGATTCTCGATCTCCGGGAGAATCCGGGCGGTTTGTTGAATGAAGGCGTTTCCGTGGCCGGCCGCTTCCTGGCCCCGGGCCAGACGGTGGTTTCGCATCGGGGCCGCGCTTTCGCCGAACGTCCTTATGTAGCGAAGAATGGGAGCACCAAGCGGGAGTACCCGATTGTGATCCTGGTGAACCGTTACTCCGCTTCCGCGGCCGAGATCGTGGCCGGGGCATTGCAGGATCATGATCGCGGTTGGATTCTGGGGGATAACACGTTTGGCAAGGGTTTGGTGCAGACGGTATATCCGATGTCCGACAACACCGGTCTGGCGCTGACGACCCAGAAATACTACACGCCGAGCAACCGGCTGATCCAGCGTGACTATCAGCACACCTCCTTTCTGGACTACTACTATCGCAAAGATACTGCGACGCCGAACATGAACGATGTCAAGATGACGGACAGCGGCCGGACGGTATATGGTGGCGGCGGGATTAAGCCCGATGAGCAGTTTACGGCGCCCAAGTTTAACAAGTACCAGACGGAGCTTTTGCGGAAGTTTGTTTTCTTCTCCTACACGGCGAAATACTTCGGTTCCCGCGAAGCGAAGTTGCCGCAAGGTTGGGATCCGGATGAGGCCATGCTGACCGACTTCCACCAGTTCATGACCAAGGAGAAGATTAGCTTCACCGAGGCCGAGTGGAAAGAGAACAAAGATTGGTCGAAGCAATTCCTGAAACGGGAGATGTACCTGACGGCTTTCGGCGCTGAGGAGGCGCGTAAACTGTCGGTTGAGACTGATCCGATGGTTCTTTCTGGGGTTGATGCAATGCCGAAGGCAAAATCGCTGCTCGAGAACGCGAAGAAATTGATTGTCCAGCGGACGGCTCCGCAGGAATAAGGTGTTGCGTAATTTGTGAACGATGCATTTGTGAGCGATCAGGGTCTCGAACCTCAGATTTACATATTAGATACGGGTGGCCAGTACACCCACCTGATCGCCCGTAAGGTCCGCGAGTTGGGCGTTTATGCCGAAGTGGTCTCGAGCGAAACCGAGGCCACTCGTATCGCGAAGGCGAAGGGAGTGATCCTCTCCGGTGGTCCTGCGAGTGTTTACGAGCAGGGCAGCCCGCAGGTTGATCCCGCCGTGCTCACCCAGGGCGTACCGATGCTAGGCATCTGCTACGGCCAGCAATTGATGGCCTTTCAGCTAGACGGCGAAGTGCGCCAGGGAAACAAGGGCGAGTACGGTTTGGCCCACCTGGCGATTTCGGGGGCGAGTCCCTTGTTTCGGGACGTGGCGAATCATCAGCAGGTTTGGATGAGCCACCGGGATACTGTGTTTGCACCGCCGACGGGATTCAGCGTTTTGGCGCAGA
>JBKJLJ010000031.1:0-6365 GCA_046597015.1 Bryobacteraceae bacterium | reverse complement strand
CCTGGGCGCAGAATTCGGAGCTCTTGGCGAACTCGATACCGTTGGTCGCGGCCTGGACAGAGTTGTAACCAACCTTCCGGGCGTAGCTGACGGCGTCAAGGAAGAACGGGGAGAGAGTCGGCTACGCCCGCAAGGTTGGTTACAATTCTGTCCAGGCCGCGACCAACGGTATCGAGTTCGCCAAGAGCACAGAGTTCTGCGCCCAAGCCGCCAAGGCTGGCCTCCGCTACGCTTACCTCCAGTTCGATGGCATCGGCAACGAGGCTAATTCCCACCGTTTGGTCGGCAATCTGTTCGACGTAAAGCTGAAGGCGATCACCAACCTGCACAACGCGGGCGTGGACATCGTCCCGGTGATCACGATCATCAACGGCATCAACAATGAGCAGGTCGGCGCGGTCATCCGATTCGCCCTCGACAATCCGAAGATCATCTCGTTCCTTTCGTTCCAGCCCGTGTCCTTCACCGGCCGTGACGAAGAGATCACCCCGGAACGGCGCGAAGCGCAGCGTTACACCTTGTCCCATCTGGCTCATGATGTGAAGAACCAGGTCGGCCTCGGCGAGCCTGTCCGCGACTGGTTCCCGATCTCCTTCATGTCCACCTTCTCCGATTGGGCGGACCTCGTTCATGGCCCGAACGCCGATTGGGGTCAGCTTTCCTGCGGATGTCACCCGAATTGCGGCATCGGCATGGCGCTGATGATCGACAAGGAAACCAAGGAAGCCAAGCCGGTGACCGGGTTCCTGAACGCTGATCGTCTAGCCAAAGACATCGCCAAGGTCAACGACGCGGCCCGCAGCAAGTTCTGGTCTGTCGTGGGCGTTTCGCTCGCGCTGCTCCGCAACTACCAACCGTTCAACGCCCCGACCAACTTCCGCCTCATCGACCTTCTCCAGAAGTTCGATAAGTGCTTTGGTGCCACCGGCCGCAACTACGGCAAGGTGACTGGAGACCGGACCGCGGCGGACATCCAAATGCGTCGCGCGGACCGTTGGAACTTCCTTTTCATCGCTGGTATGTGGTTCCAGGACCTGTTCAACTACGACTTCCGTCGTACCGAACAGTGCATCATCCCGTACGCTACTCAGCAGGGTGAAATCTCCTTCTGCGCGTACAACACCGGCATCGGCTGGCGGAACATCGTTGAGAAGATGCACATGACCGCTACCCTCACCAAGTGGTACGACGAGCACGGCCGTCATGAAATCTTCGCCGGCAACAAGAAAGTCGGCATGGCCGACGCTGACCATAAGTTGAAGCTCAACGCCGAGGACGTCGCCCGCGGCAAGCAGCACGATCTTGACGACGCTGGCATCGCCAAGAATGCCCGCGAAGAAAAGACCCGTGCGCGCGACGAGAAGTTGAAAGAAGCAGCCAAGAACGCCCAGATGGAGAAGCTTTACAACGAGCACATCCTGAAGGCACCGAAGCCGGAAGGCGGGTTCGTTCCGCTGAGCGGCATTAAGCCGGCCGCCCCGAAAGCGGACAAAGAAGTCGGCTCGTTCGGCGACTAACCAGTCTCCTTTTTTATAGTTCGATGACAACGGCCACCGCCCGCACGGTGGCCGTTTTTTATTCATCGAATTGTCGCACAACCGTAATTGAATATTACATCCCCGCCGCTAGAGTAGAGTCTGATGAAGACCCTCGTAGCGCGGATTCTATCGTGGACTGCCCTCTCCGCAGCAGTCGCGTTCGGGCAAACGCCCGGCCCGGTTACCGTAATCAATTACAGCAACCTGGATACCAAGGCCCCGATCGCCCCCGGTTCGATCGCAAGCGCCTATGGCTCTTTCGGGACCGTCACCACGACGGCGCTCACCTCTCTTTCTCCCATGCCCCGCACTTTGGCGGGCGTTCGCTTAACGATTGGCGGCGTTGACGCTCCGCTGTACTTCGTTTCAGCGAATCAGATCAATTTTGTCGTTCCCGTAGCCACTTCTACCGCTACCGGTAGCGCCGCGGTAGAAGTTTTCAACGGCGCGGCGGCTGTGGCTCGCGGCAGTGTAAACGTGTTCGACGTATGGCCGGCCCTGGCCACCGCGGGCACAGCGGCCACCCATCCCGCCATCGCTCAGAACCAGGATTTCGGCATCAACACCGCGACGGCCCGCGCCCAACGCGGCGAAGTGATTCAGCTTTACGCGACCGGCTGTGGTGTGACCGAACCACGGGTGGAGGACGGTGCGCCGCCCACGACGCTTTCCCGCGCCGTGGCCAACGTTCGCGTCACCATCTCGGTGGTCGAAGTGGCGGCTCAGTTCGCCGGAGCCCATCCCCAATTTCCCGGTATCTGCCAGATCAACGCTGTGATCCCGGCGGACACGTTTATTGCGGGTCAGGTGCCGGTGATTGTGACGGTCAACGGGATCGCGAGCAGCGCGGTTTCGATTTGGGTGGCGGAGTAACTACGGCCATGAACCGAGTTATCCAGATTGGGCTGGTCCTGTTGGCCAGCCTCGGCCCGGTGTTCGCCCAGCCAGCCGGCAGGGGCACTATTGCGGGGACGGTTTTCGACGCCCAGTCGGGTCGCCCGGTGCCGCTCGTGCAGATCGAAGTCGATGGGATGTCGGACGGTAAAGTAGCTACCGACACCGAAGGCAAGTACACCGTCGTTTTGTCGCCCGGGAAGTACAAGCTTCGCCTGACGAGTTCCAATCACTTGGAAACGACGATCGAGGACATAGAGGTAAAAGCTGGTGTCACGACCGACGCCAGTTCCGTACTGCAGCAGAAGGGTGCGGCAACGACTCTCGATGTCGTCGAAAAGATCGGGTCGCTGCAGACGACCGCTGAATCCATGCTGATGGAACGGAAGCTGTCGTCGAGTGTGAGCGATTCAATTTCGAAAGAAGATATCAAGGCCAGTACGGCCTCCGACGCGGCGGGCGCGCTGGAGAAAGTAGCGGGTATTTCGGTGGTCGACGGTGGGTTCGTTTTTGTGCGCGGTTTGGGGGAACGTTACTCCTCCACCATGCTGAACAACGCGATGTTACCGACGACGGAGCCCGAACGGCGGGTGGTGCCGCTCGACCTGTTTCCGGCCTCGCTGATTGATAGCATCAAGGTGATCAAGACGTACAGCGCCGACCTGCCGGGCGAGTTTTCGGGCGGCTTGGTACAACTGCTGACCACTGAATTCCCGACGCAGAAGACGCTGACGGTTTCGGTGAATTACGGCTTTAATTCGCAAACGGCCGGCAAGCGCCTGGGCAGCTTCGAGGGCGGGAGTCGCGACGCCTTTGGCTTCGACGACGGCGGGCGAGGCATCCCGAGCATCATCCCTTCCGATCGCCGTTTGTTCGTCGGCAACTTCAGCGAATCGCAGTTTCAACAGTTCGGTCGGGCGTTCAAGCCGGACTATCAGATTCGACCGATTGGGTCGGCGCGCCCAACGCAGACCTACTCCATCTCCGGCGGCAACACGTTCGGCAAACTCGGCGTGGTGGCGGCGGTAACCTTTAACAGCTCTCCGCAGTCGACTCCGGAAACCCGCCGGTTCCTCGTCAATGGTGGCGGTGGGAAGCCACAGATCTTCTCCGACTATCAGTTCGATGTCGGCAACGAATCGTCGCGGATCGGGGCGGTTTTGAACGCGGCGTATCGCTTGAATGCGGCGAATAAGCTGGTGTTTCGGAACACGCTGACCCGGGACACGGACAAAGAAGCCCGGTTCATTTCGGGCCTGAACGGCGGCAACGGACAGGACATTTTGTCCGAGCGCCTCCGCTGGACCGAACGTGGGTTGTTTTCGACCGGAATCGAGGGTGACCACGCGGTGGCCCGGTTTCGGAACAGCGTTTTCCATTGGCAACTGACGTACTCGCTCTCAGACCGGTCGGAACCTGACCTCCGCGAGACCATCCGCGGCCGGGAGCCGGGTTCGACCCAACCGTACGCGTTCCTGAATCTGCCGGAATCCGGTTTACGCTTCTTCAGCGAGTTGAAGGACAAGATCTATGAGCCCCAGGGCGATTGGTCGGTTCCCTTCTACAAAGGCAAGTTCAGCGGTATTTTCAAGACGGGGTTCCGCGGCACTTTCCGGCGTCGTGATTTCGATAGCCGCCGGTTCCGTTACTTCCCCATTCGCGCCGGAACCATCGATTTCGCCCAGCCGACAAACGTGGTGCTCGGATCGAATAACATTCGTCCGGATGGGTTCGCGATTCGCGAAATCACCCGAGGTACCGATCGTTACAACGCGCTGATGGACATCTACGGCGGTTACTCGCTCGTTGACTTGGCGGTGGGACCGAAGTGGCGGATTATTTCCGGCTTTCGCATCGAAGACGCGCAGATCAACGTTACGACGATCGACCCGCTCGTTCCCGGCGGTATTCCTGCGTATGCGAACCTGAACAATCGGGACATCCTACCCGCCGTTAACGTGATTCATCAACTGACGGCCAAGCAGAATGTTCGCTTTGGTTATGGTCGCACGGTTAACCGGCCGGACTTCCGCGAACTGTCTCCATTTGAGTTTACTAACGTCGTGGGTGGGTACTCGACGGTAGGGAATCCGAATCTGCGGCGGGCGAAGATTGACAACGCCGACGTCCGTTGGGAGTGGTTCCTGGGTGGCAACCAAGTCGTCGCGGCGAGTTACTTTTTTAAGCGTTTTCAAGATCCGATCGAGCAGATTTATCGCCCGACGGCTTCTGAACTCCGCCAGAGCTTCTTGAACGTCCCGAGCGCACGGAACCAGGGCGTTGAAATGGAGTGGCGGCAGGGGCTGGGCCGGTACTCGAAATCGCTGCGCGACTTCGGGTTACAGGCCAATTTGACCCTGGTTGATTCCAACGTGCAGATTCCCACCGACCAGTTCGTCCAGCTCACCTCGGCCAAACGGCCGTTGGTCGGCCAGTCGCGCTACATTTTCAACATCATCGCCGAATGGCGCCGGCCCGCGCTGCGGTCCAACGCTCGCTTCTACGTCAACACGGTTTCGCGCCGGATCACTGACGTGGGCACCTTCCGGCTGCCCGATATCTATCAGGAACGCAACGTCCTGCTCGATTTTGTCTACGAACTCAACGTCAATGAAAGCGGTAAGTGGAAGGTTCGTTTCAGCGGAGAGAACCTCAGCGACAATACCTATCGCCAGACGCAGTCTAACTTCGTAGTGCGGCAACTTCAGATCGGTCGAACCTTTTCGATCGGCACCAGTTACACGTTTTTCTAACGTCAGATTAAGGAATAACACCGAGTTATGCGACACTTTACTTTCGCTACCGCGGCGCTGAGCCTGCTCAGCACCGGTCTTCTCGCGGCGGAGGGTCCGATTTTCCGGACCGTCAACGCCTCGCAGGCCGAGCGCGAAATTAGTGGTTTTACGAGTATTGATTCGACGGCGGCCATGTGGGTTTGGGCCGACAAGTATGTCTACCGGCCGGGCGAGCAGCTCACCGTCCGTTGGACCGTTAAGCCGAACAACGATCTGTATCCGTATACGATCGTGGCTTATCGTCAGAACAATCAGAACGGCACCAAGTTCTATCTACCGGCCAATAACAACACGGCCACCGACTTCTTCGGGAACACCCCGGATCAGGGATTCCGGATCGTCCGCCTGCCGGAAGCCAACAAGGCAACCGTCGCGACGGTCACGGTACCGGAGGAGTTTGGCATGCACACGCTGGTGGTCCAACTTCGCGACTACACCGGCACCCGGGTCGTGAAAACGGCCTACTTCAAGTTTGGCGTGGTACGCGCGACCATCGAACTGACGTCGGCGATTACGGAGAATCGCACGCTGACCTCCGATAATGCTTACAGCATCCGCGGCATCGTCACCGTGCGGAACAACTCGACGCTGACCGTTCAACCCGGCACCTTTATCCTGGGCCAGCCTGGTTCGCAGCCTCCCTCGGTTTTGCTGGTGGCCACTAACGGTAAACTGGTTGCCGAAGGCACCCGGTCGCGCCCCATCATCATGACCTCCTCCCAACCGATCGGCCAGCGGCAGCGCGGCGACTGGGGCGGGCTTCTCATGCTCGGCCTGGCGCCGATCAACGACCCCGCCGGTTTCCTTTCGATCGAAGGACTGCCCGAACTGCCGGAGACCCGGTACGGCGGCACCGATCCGAACCATAGCTGCGGCAGCTTGAAGTATGTTCGGGTCGAGTTCGCTGGCGCTCTGCTCCGCCCGAACGAAGAGACGAACTCGTTCACTTGGGGTGGTTGCGGCAAAGGCACCAAGAGTGAGTACCTCCAAGCCCACTATGGCCTGGACGACTCTTTTGAATGGTTCGGTGGCACCAACGACGCCAAATACCTGGTTGGCACCTACGGCGCTGATGATTACATCGACGGCCAGATCGGCTGGTCCGGCCGGATCCAGCACGGCGTGATGGTTGCGAATG
>JBKJLJ010000917.1:0-3108 GCA_046597015.1 Bryobacteraceae bacterium | reverse complement strand
GCCAGCAAAAACACCGGCGGAAACTCCACCAGCTTCTCCCCCGCCTGCGGCCGCCCCGCGCTGTAAACCATCACCAGCGAATGCGCCTTCGACGACATCCGTTCCACCGGATCACCCGCCTGCGGGTCCCCCATCGTCGCCGACGCCGCCACGATGCGCGCCATGCTCGACCCCGCACTAAACCCGGCAAACGAAATCCGCTCCGGGTCAATCCCAAACTCCTTCGCCCGGCTCTTCACTAGCCGCATCGCCCGGTTCCCATCCAAACCCCGTGCTACGTCGTCATACCGGGGGCTCAGCCGATACGTCAGAACAAACGCCGTCGTCCCCCAGTCGTTAAACTTCTCGGCCACATCAATTCCTTCCAGGTTGTACATCAGCATGATGTTCGATCCCCCCGGCGCAATGATCACCGCCGACCCGTTTGGCTTCCCCACCGGCTTGAACACGGTCAGAAACGGCGCGTCCAAGGGGCCATCGCCCACCGCCTTCGGCACCTTGCCCGCTTCCCAAAGCGGAATATTGTAGTTCGGCTCAGCAGCCGGAAGCAGCGGAAGGCACGCCGCGAGGAGTAGAAAACTTCGGAGAAACATCGATTAGGAGGATATCATGTTACCTTCATGCGTTCTCTTTACGTCCAGGTCCTCCTCGCCATTGCCCTTGGTTGCGCCCTCGGTTACCTCGCCCCCGAAAGCGGCGCCGCCATGAAACCCCTCGGCGACGGTTTCATCAAGCTCATCAAGATGGTCATCGCTCCCATCATCTTTACCACCGTCGTCCTCGGCATCGCCGGCAGTGAAGACCTCAAACGCGTCGGCCGTACCGGCGGCCTCGCCCTGCTCTATTTCGAAGTCGTCTCGACGATCGCCTTAATTGTCGGCCTCGTTGTCGTCAACACCGTCCAACCCGGCACCGGCATGAACATCGACGCCAAAACCCTCAACGCCGCCTCTATCGCCGAGTACGCCAAACCCGGCAAAATGGGCTCCACCCAGGATTTCCTCCTCCACATCATCCCCACCACCTTCGTCGACGCCTTCGCCAAAGGCGAAATCCTCCAGGTCCTCTTCCTCGCCCTCATCTTCGGCATCGCCCTCCAACGCATCGGCGGCCGCGAATCCATGGTATTCAAGCTGATCGAGCAAACCAGCGAACTCTTCTTCGGCATCGTCAAAATCATCATGTACGCCGCCCCCATCGGAGCCTTCGGCGCCATGGCCTTCACCGTGGGAGCCTACGGTCTCGGCAGCCTCCTATCCCTCGCCAAACTCATGGGTACCTTCTATCTCACCTGCGTCGTCTTCATCTTCGGCGTCCTCGGCTTGATCGCCCGCTTCCACGGCTTCAGCATCTTCCGATTCCTCCGCTATATCCGCGAGGAACTCCTCATCGTCCTCGGCACCTCTTCTTCGGAAGCCGCCCTCCCCCGCATGATGGCGAAAATGGAAGCCCTCGGAGCAGGGAAGTCCACCGTCGGACTCGTTATCCCCACCGGCTACTCCTTCAATCTCGACGGCACCTCCATCTACCTCACCATGGCCGCTGTCTTCCTCGCCCAAGCCACCAACACCCCCATGACCCTTACCCAGCAGTTGACCCTCCTCGCCGTCCTCCTCCTGACCTCCAAGGGTGCCGCCGGAGTCACCGGCTCCGGCTTCGTCGTCCTCGCCGCCACCCTCTCCGCCGTCGGCGACGTCCCCGTCTCCGCCCTCGCCCTCATCCTCGGCATCGACCGCTTCATGTCCGAAGCCCGAGCCATCACCAACGTCATCGGCAACGGCGTCGCCTCCATCGTCGTTGCCGCCTGGACCGGTGATCTCGACCGCGCCGTGCTTAAGGAACGCCTGAGAACTTAATCGGCTGATCGCTCCACAGCGCGATGGTCAGCGTACGCATGCGGCAGCGACTGCTGCGAAACCACGGGCTCTGATCGCACCGCCGCGGGTTCACCCCCGGCCACAGCAGCAGATTCTGCCATTTGTTGAACAGGCCATCCCGGCGCCACTGCCCCTCCAGATGGACCCCCACCGGCTAGTAAGAGTAATGTCGGGTGCCGAAGGTCCCCGGTGGCCGAGGATGCCGTAAACCGCCTACGCCAGCAACTCTGCTACCGTCACCGCAAACCCGGGCAGCAGCGGCGTTTCCAACGCTTCAGGCCCGGCCAGTACCCGAATCCCGCTCTTGGCGTGAACAAACAGCTCCCCATTTGCATCATCCACCAGCCAAACCTCCTGGCAGCCCGCCCCCAAATACTCCCGAATCTTCCGATTCACGTCGATCGCCTTCTCAGACGGAGACAGCACTTCGACTGCGATATCCGGAGCAAACGGCACCGGAATCCGATTCTGGTCGAGCTGTCTGAAATGCTCGCCCAGAAAAATCGCCAGGTCGGGTCGACGAACCGTGTCGTCGGAAAGCTGGCAGTCAACCTCGCCGATCGCCTCTCCAATCGCGCGCGCTTTGAAATAAGCCCACAAAAGGTGTCCCAGCAAATCCCGCAGCTTGTTGTGCCTAATTGTTCCGCTCGACAAAAGGATCAGTTCCCCCTCCACCAACTCATAATCCTCGGTCTCGTTCGCACTCAGCTGCGCGAACTCCTCGACGGTCATCAGTGCCTTCGTACCCATCCCGTTAGCCTAACCCACCTGAGCGCCAAAGGAAACGCCCTTGGCATATACTGGCTCCTACATGCCCATCACGATCTACTCCCGCCGTGCTGGCAACGTCGAAGTGGTCTCCATCATCGGTCGTTTCACCGTCGGTGAAGACCAGCACGATTTCCGGCTCCGCGTCAGTGAAATCCTCGCCCGCGAAGTCGATCTCCTCCTCGACCTCGCCGAACTCTCCTTCGCCGACAGCGCCGGCCTCGGCGAAATCGTCGCCGCCCACTCCGCCGCCGTCGCCGCCTCCCGCCAACTCAAACTCCTCAGCCCCCAGCGCCAATTCCAGGTCCTCCTCCGCGTTACCCGCCTCGACAGCCTCTTCGAAACCTTCGACTCCGAAATCGACGCCCTCGCCACTTACTAAATATGAAACGCCGCCAATTCCTCCAACTGACTGCCCTCGCCGCCCAATCCCCCACCCGCCCCCCTAACTTCGTCATCCTTT
>JBKJLJ010000890.1:0-7856 GCA_046597015.1 Bryobacteraceae bacterium | reverse complement strand
CGCATGGCGATGAACGACGAGGAGACCGTAGCGTTGGTCGCCGGCGGCCACACCTTCGGCAAATGCCACGGCCCCGCGTCGCCGGGCCAGTACGTCAGCCACGCGCCCGAAGGCGGCGACATCGTCGACCAGGGCTTCGGCTGGATGAGCACCCACGGCAGCGGCAGCGGCGTGCACACCATCAGCAGCGGCCTGGAAGGCGCCTGGACCACCAACCCCATCAAGTGGGACAACAACTACTTCGAGAACCTGTTCGGGTATGAGTGGGAATTGACCAAGAGCCCGGCCGGCGCGCACCAGTGGACGCCCACGGATCCGAAGGCCAAGACGACCGTGCCCGATGCGCACGATCCTTCCATCAGGCATGCGCCGATGATGGCTACATCCGACCTGGCGCTGAAGATGGACCCGGCCTACGAGAAGATCTCGCGCCGCTTCTTCGAGAACCCGCAGGAGCTGGCGGATGCTTTCGCGAAGGCCTGGTACAAGCTGACGCACCGCGACATGGGCCCGACCACGCGCTACCTCGGACCGTTGGTGCCGAAGGAAGAATTGCTGTGGCAAGACCCGATCCCGGCCGTCGACCATGCACTGGTCGACGAGAAGGACATCACCGCGTTGAAGGCCAAGCTCCTCGGTTCGGGCCTCTCGAACTCGCAACTGGTGAGCACGGCCTGGGCCTCTGCCTCGAGCTTCCGCATGAGCGACAAGCGCGGCGGGGCCAATGGCGCCCGCATCCGGCTCGCGCCGATGAAGGACTGGGAAGTGAACCAGCCGGCGGAGCTTGCCAAGGTGCTGCCGAAATTCGAAGCGATCCAGAAGGAGTTCAACGCGGCGCAGTCCGGCGGCAAGAAGAAGGTCTCGCTGGCGGACTTGATCGTGCTGGGTGGCTGCGCCGCCGTCGAGGAAGCTGCCAAGAAGGGTGGCAACGCCGTGCAGGTGCCTTTCACGCCGGGCCGCATGGACGCCTCGCAGGCGCAGACCGATGTGGAATCGGTCGGGGCGCTCGAGCCCACCGCGGACGGCTTTCGCAACTGGGCCCGCAAGGGCAAGGAAGATTCGGCAGCCGAACTGCTGCTGGACAAAGCCAACCAGCTGCGCCTGACCGGGCCAGAGATGGCTGTGCTGGTGGCCGGCATGCGCGCCCTGGACGCGAACGTCGGCAAGTCGCAGCTCGGCGTGATGACAAAACGGCCCGGCACGCTGACCAACGACTTCTTCGTCGGCCTGCTCGACATGAACACCAAGTGGAAAAAAGCCGAGAGCGGTGAGGACGTGCTCGAAGGCCGTGATCGCAAAACGGGCGAGATCAAGTGGAAGGCCACCGTCGTCGACCTGGTGTTCGGCTCCAACTCGCAACTGCGGGCGATCGCCGAGGTCTATGGTTCGAACGATGCGCAAGCCAGGTTCGTGCGCGAGTTCGTCGCGGCCTGGAACAAGGTGATGAATCTGGACCGTTACGACATCGGCTGATCTTTAACACGCAGTCTGAAGAATGAGAAGCCGGGGCGAGTCCCCGGTTTTTTCGTTTTGGCTTGGTAGACCGGCGCGTTGCAGGCTAGCGGTAAGCGACGCGCACCCTTGCTGTTTCACCAGAGCTGGGCCAGCTTGGGGTAGTCGGGCACGTTGGTGCCGGTCGGGGTCCCGACCTGATGTAAAACAGCGGCTTAGAACAACGATTTCGGGGGAATTCGTGAATCTTGAAACATCGCATCCCGCACTTCTGCGTTCCATATCACGTTAAACGCCAAGGAAACATCATGACCATCAAGCGCATGGACAACGTCGGCATCGTGGTAGATGACATCGATGCCGCCATTGAGTTCTTCACCGAACTCGGCCTTGAACTCGAGGGGCGTGCGCCGATCGAAGGAGACTGGGCAGATGGCGTAACTGGATTGCGCGGGATGCGCGTCGAGATTGCCATGATGCGTACGCCCGACGGTCACAGCCGGCTCGAGTTGTCCCGATTCCTCGCGCCGCCCGTAGTCGCCGATCACCGCAGCGCCCCAGTGAACGCTCTCGGTTACCTGCGCGTCATGTTCACCGTGGAGGACATCGACGATACGCTCGCCCGGCTCGGCAAACGCGGCGCGGAACTCGTCGGCAAAGTTGTCCAGTACGAAGAGACGTATCGGCTCTGCTACATCCGGGGCCCCGAAGGAATCCTCATTGGGCTCGCCCAAGAGCTCGGGTAGTCATGACGTCTAACAACAGCATGCAGCGGACGGCGCGACCTGCCTGACCCGGCCGATATTACGGTGGTAGCGGAAGGCTCCGGCAAATCCGGAGGACTACTGAGATAAACTGAAGTTATGTTGCGTAACCTCAGACACCTACCATGACCGTTGGATCCCAGTTCACTCACCACATCAATCCCCTCCTCGCGACGTTAAAGAAGCTTGGAGGCTCGGCCCGAGCCGCGGAGGCCCGAGCCGCGGTTGCTGACCTGATCCAAGCTAGTGACTCCAGCCTCGGAGAACGGCTCTCCAGCGGACAATCTCGCTTCGACAACCAAGTTGGCTGGGCGCGTTACTACCTGGTACGAGCTGGGTACATCGACTCATCGAAGCGCGGGGTCTGGGCCCTCACCGAAAAGGGCCGAGCTACCGGGCCTCTGTCAAACAAAGACATAGCGGAGTTAAGGCGCAGCGTAATCGCGGATTGGGGTCGCAAGCCTGACGCCATGGAGGAGTCTGCTGATAACCAAGATGAGAGCCCCCCAGATGAAGGCCCGACCGATTACCGTCAGCGACTTGTTGCTATACTTCAGTCATTACCCGCCGCTGGGTTTGAGCGACTCTGTCAACGCTTGCTTCGTGAAGCCGACTTTGAACAAGTCACGGTCACTGGGAAGTCCGGCGACGGGGGAATAGACGGAATCGGGATCGTCCAAGTAAACACGTTCGTGAGCTTCAAAGTCCTCTTTCAATGCAAACGCTACACTGCGCCCGTTGGGCCGGCCGCCGTGCGTGATTTCCGTGGAGCGATGCAGGGCCGCGCCGACAAAGGACTCATCCTTACGACGGCAACGTTCACGCCAGACGCAAAGCGTGAAGCCGTGCGCGACGGTGTGCCGGCCATCGAACTTGTAGACGGTGACGCGCTGATCAAACTCTTCGAGGGGCTCGAGTTCGGCCTCACGCCACGCGCCACGTTCGCAGTCGACGAGAGTTTCTTTGACGAGTTCCGCACATGACGCGGCATAGCAAGCATAAGTAACTGGGCGCGGGTGTATTTCAAAACCATTGTTACGCGCAACAATGATTGCCAACATAGCTTGTAGCTGACACGCTTTTCCTCGTGGGCGGCTGAACACGACCGTAGGGCCGCCAAAGCATGTTGCAGAATCGGGACTATCTGCAACGTCACAAAACAACGCCGAAATCGCGGAGGGTCCAATCGATTGCTGTCTCGAAGGCATTGCTCCGACCGCGGTTTTTTGGATTGCGGGCATTGCAGTCGAGAGACCCGGCTTTCCCGCGAGCGGTTGAACGAACATAGCTTCGCAGTTCTGCTCCCTTCCCACCCATGGTCATCTCTGTCCTCTTACCGGAGGCGTAGAATCGCCACTGTCCAGTGAACCGAGTCGTAACGCGGACCGCTGGCGTCATCGACAACCGGAGGTGAACGAGTCATGCAGATTTACTATCTCGAAATCGTGACCAGTGAAGTCGACGCGGTATGCGCGGCCTACGCTGCTGCGAATGGAGTGCAGTTTGGCGAGCCGGACGCCGGGCTCGGCAACGCCCGGACGGCCGCGTTAGCGGGTGGCGGGCTGGTGGGGGTACGCGCGCCCCTGCGCGAGACCGAGGAGCCCGTGGTGCGGCCCTACTGGCTGGTGGATGACATCGAAGCGGCCCTGGCCGCGACGGTTGAGGCCGGCGGCGAGGTCGCGGTCCCGCCGATGGAGATCCCCGGCCATGGCGTGTTCGCCATCTACCTCAACGGCGGCATCGACCACGGCCTCTGGCAGCGGTAGGCGCCACGACCAATGAAGCCCCGTTGCCGAACCGTCCGACTGCGGGCAACTCTATTAGTAATCATCCCAGTGCCGGCCTAACGACCGCTTGCGGCGGACGGTACGCTGCGCGGCCCTCCGCTGAACTGGAGTTTTAGCCGCGGTTCGCCGTCAACAAATATGCGAGTTCAATCCTTGCCCAATTTTGACTCTCTCGCAAAGCAGTTTGATGGACTTGGCGTGAATGCCCTTGTGCTCATGGGGAGCTATGCACGCGGCAATCCGGGTGTTTTCAGCGACATTGATTTGGTTCGCTTTATAGGCAAAGGTGGCTTCAAGCCTTCTTTCAAAGATGGAAGCTATCTCATCGACGGTTTTTTAGTCACCGTAAGTAGCGTAAATGCCAGGCGGATTGGACAGTGGTTTTCGTGTCCGGAAATCGCCGTGAATGTGATTCGGGGTATCCGTTCCGCGCGGCCCCTCCTAGATCGCTCCACTACTTTTGATGCTATTCAGCGCCGCGCCCAAGTGTTTATATGGGATACGCGAATGCAAAAGAAGGCTGACCACTGGGTGAGCAAACAAATGGTCGGCTGGATAGAAGAAGTACATAAAGGGCTGGAAGGACTCCGCAGCAATGACATCGGGCGTATGCTCAATGCCCGCTTTGGCTTCTCGTGGGGCTTATCGAGAATAATGGGGGTGCAAAAGGGCGTACTACTCTCTGGCGACAATAGTTTCTACGCAGAAATTGCGGAAGCAGTTGGAGCGGATTCGAAATGGGTGTGCTTGCGTCAAACCGCATTTGCTATTGAAGATCAATCCGGAAAATCGCCGAGTTTGCGGGAGCAAATAATTGCAGGATTGCGACTATATGCGACAACGGTTGAATTGCTTGGTGATGTGATTGAACCTGCCGATGCAGAGATTGTCATACAAACCGTGAAATTGATCGAAGCTGAACTCGGAAATCGGTAAAATGGGATGCGGCAAACACTGCGTCCACCGGACAAGTGCGGGCGCTGCCCTCACTTTCGGGATGATCGCCCCAACAGCGGATTAGGGGTTTGGTGGTTTTTTCGCTAAGTCCCGCACTTGCCGGTAACGCCAGCCGTTGGGCCGTAGAAGAAACGTCACCCCCAAAACACCACATATCGGAGGTCCGCATGAAGCGCGTCACTGGAATCGGGGGCATATTTACAAGGCAAAGGATGCATATATCGGCAAGCGCGCGCCGGTGCCGATTCAAGGTCTATCCCGTTGTAAGTCACAGGGGTCCTTCGCGCGGCCTATTCCGTGTGCGAATGTCTGAGTAGGGTGGCCGCGCTCAGGATGACACGCGTGGAGGGGTGCGCCGGGCGTCCCCAGCGCGGCGGGTCTTTCGAAGCGCTTTCTGCCGCTGGAGTTCGACCCGGGTGAAGCCGCCGAGGCGGACTGGGGGGAAGCCGAAGTGGAAATGGCCGGGGAGCGAGTCACGGTCCAGTTTTTGACGATCCGGCTGTGCTACTCGCGGCGCAAGTTCGTGTGCGCTTACCCGACCCAGAAGCAGGAGTCGTTCTTTGACGGCCATGCCCGGGCGTTCGCCCACTTTGGCGGGGTGCCGCAAAGGGTGATTTACGACAACCTCAAAACGGCGGTGTACAAAGTCCTGGCCGGCAAGTCGCGCCAGGAGCAGCAGGCGTTCATCTTGTTTCGCAGCCACCACTTGTTCGAGGCGCGGTTCTGCACGCCCGGCGAGGGGCACGAGAAGGGCGGGGTCGAGAGCGATATCGGATTTGTCCGGCGAAACTTCTTCGCGCCGGTGCTTCATTGCGAAGGGTTCGACGATCTCAACCAACAACTTGTGGCGTTGTGCCTCAAGGACGACCTGCGCACGGTCGCGGGCCAGCCCGCGCCGATCTTCGAGTTGTGGCAACACGAGCAGCCCCACTTGCGGCCACTGCCCGCGACCGCCTACCCGTGCTGCGTGACGACCGAAGTGGTGACAACGCCGTACAGCCAGGTCACCTACGCTACGAATCGCTACTCGATTCCGGCCGAAGACGCCGCCCGGGTTGTGACGGTCCGGGCATACCCATTCACCGTGGAGGTGATCAACCCTTCGACGCAACGGGTGATTGCCTCCCATCCGCGCAGTTACAACCACAAACAGGACATCTGCAATCCGGTGCACTACCTGGCGCTGTTGGAGCAGCGTCCGGGTGCCTTCGAACATGCGCGCCCAATCCGGCAATGGCGCGCGCAGTGGCCGGCGGCCTACAACATCCTGCTGGAACGGCTCATCGAGGCTCTTCCCGATGGGCGCGGGGTGCGGGATTTCGTGCGGATTCTTGGGCTGCATCGGACTCACCCTGCCCGCGAGATTGAGCGGGCGGTCGAGGATGCGCTCGCGCATGGGTGCGCCCACCTGGATGGGGTCGTACTGTGTCTGCACCGCATCCAGCATCCCGATCAGCCCGTGGCCGCCCTCGATCTGACTGCCCAACCCAACCTGGCCCATCTGAGCGAACTGGGCTGCCAGCCGCTCAATCTGGCTCAATATGACGCGCTCACCGGAGAGACCAACCCATGCTGAATGAAGCCACCGAAACCGGGCTGCTCAACGCCCACCTCAAGACCCTCCGTCTGCCGACCTTCGCCCAGAATCACCGTCCGTTTGCCGAGGACGCCATCCGGACCAATCTGACCTACGCCCGCTACTTGCTGGCTCTGGCCGAGCAGGAGATTGCCCAACGCGATCGCAACCAGCAAGTGCGTTCCATCCGGGCCGCCCGCTTTCCCCTGGTCAAGGAACTGGCTGACTTTGACTTCTCGGCCGTCAATCTGAACAAGGCCCGAGTCTTGGATCTCGCTCGGGGGGAATACATCACCGAGCGGGAGAACATCGTCCTGTTGGGCAATCCGGGCTTGGGCAAAACGCATCTCGCGCTCGCGCTGGGCCAGGCCGCCTGCCGCCAGAAGCGGCGGGTGCGCTTCTACTCCGCAGCGGCCCTGGTCAATGAACTCCTGTCGGCCCAGGACCGCCTGGCCCTGCCCCGCCTGATCCAGACCGCCCACAAGCAGGAACTCGTCATCATCGACGAGTTGGGATTCGTGCCCCTGACCGAGACCGGCGCGCAATTGCTCTTCCAGTTCTGCTCGGCCCTGCACGAGCGCGTCTCGCTGATCGTCACGACCAACCTTGCGTTCGGCAAGTGGACCCAGGTCTTTCGTGACGAGACCATGACCGCGGCCCTGGTTGACCGGCTCACCCACCGCGGTCATATCGTCGAGTTTCTGGGTGAGTCCTTCCGCTTCAAGCAGCGCATGAAGAAGGCCAAGTCGGCCTGAGGCATGGGCTCGAGTGGCTCGCAAGCGCCCCCGCAGACCAGTGTGCATCGGCTGCCGGACGCGTCAAGGGTTCGCTTCGCCCCGGGATCGGCGGGTCAGGGCGAGCGCCGGTTTGCGCCGGTGGCCGATCCCGCGCCCTTGACCCGCCGGCAGGCGCCGATCCAGGCTCCGCGAAGGGGCGCTTGCTGGAGATGGCGCTGTGCTTAACCACCCCGCCGGGCACCAATTCGCACCCAGAGTCCCCAGTCGGTAAAGGAGGGTGGGTCCAGATTCGACTATCACAAATTCGTACTGACCTCGCAGGTGGGTCCAAATTCGGCTATCACAAATTCGTCCTGACCTCGCAAGTGGGTCCAGATTCGGCTATCACAAAACTGGCCAATACTCGCGGGTGGGTCCAGATTCGACTATCAAATGGGTCCAGATTCGCTTGACAAAAACAGAGCCTTGATGAACAACGCATAGTAAGTGTGAAGGGCAAAGAGGACACGGAGCGGATTGGGGCTTCTATCCCGGATACCGTACGAGTCAAGCAATACTTTCACATCGAACTTACCCTCTTCAC
>JBKJLJ010000878.1:0-14598 GCA_046597015.1 Bryobacteraceae bacterium | reverse complement strand
ATGATGCGCTTGTAGGGTTTGAGCTGGGTGGCTTGCTCCATTTTCGGGTGGAGGCGGGCGACTAGGGCTTGGTCGTCTTTGATTTTGGGTTGGGTGAGCTTGAGGGTGAGCGTGTCGGGCCAGGGGGCTCCGGCAGTGATCCAGGCCTTCAGGATGGCGCGGTCGGTGGCCGGGATTTGCGGACCGCCGGGGGGCATGGCCAGGGTAGTTCCCGGCGCGAGTTCCGTGGTGGTGTAGAGCAGTGATTTGGCGGGGTCGCCGGGGATGAGCGCCGACCCGCGAGTGCCGCCCTTAAGGGCGGCGGCACGGGTGTGGAGACGGAGGCCGGACAGCCCTTTTTCAGCTCCGTGGCAGGAGAGGCAGTGCTTCTCCAGGACCGACGCAAACTCGGGAGTCTGAGCGATGGCGAGGAGCGGGAACAGAAAGAGGCTGAGACGCATTAGACGAATTTGGTACGGCCAGGTAGGGGCATGGGTTCAACGGGGAGTTTCCCGGACCATTCGAGCTTCTCGGGGAAGATGCGGTGCTGGGAGTTCAGAACCTGTTCCCAGGTGATCTGCTGCCCGGTATAAGCGGCCATTCGGCCCATGATACCGAGGAGAGTGGAGGTGCACATGCGCTCACCGTCGTTGAGTGGGGTACCCTTGCGGATGCCGGCGAAGAGGTCGTCGTGCTCCTTCTGATACATGTCGTACTTCTGCCCGGCGAAGGTCCAGGGGTTCTCGCCGACGATGCGGGGGTTAGGTCCGCGGCCGATGATGGCTTGACCTTTGGTGCCCATGATGTAGTCGGCGTTTTCGTTGTAGCAGCCTTCCATTTGGCGGCTGGAGACGAAGGCGCGGATGTTGTTGGGGTAGAGATAGTTGACGGAGAAATGGTCGAAGATGTTGCCGGCTTCGGCGGGGATTTGCCTGCCGCCGGTGGCAACGCAGGAAACGGGGGGTACGTCGTTGAAGGCCCA
The DNA here is from genome assembly GCA_046597015.1 of Bryobacteraceae bacterium. Taxonomy (GTDB): domain Bacteria; phylum Acidobacteriota; class Terriglobia; order Bryobacterales; family Bryobacteraceae. Next base: position 13,637 of record JBKJLJ010000878.1, on the reverse strand, counting down.
GGCTACTTTATCGACGGTGTGGATGGCTTGCTCAACGAGGGAATCTCCACAGAGCCATTGGAAGTTATACCAGTTGCGGATCTGCCATTCGACGTCGGACATCCCGGCGGGGCGGGTATCGGCGGGGGGCATTGGCTTGACCGGGTTGGTGTAGTAGGTGCCATAGTAAGCGGTGATGTCACCGATGGAACCGGATTTGATTTGGCTGAAGGTATCGACGATGTAGTTCGAGTACCGCCAGCAGAAGCCCGCGACGAGGGAGAGGTTTTTCTCCTTGGCCATCTTCGAGGTTTCCATGACGTGGCGGATGCCGGGGACGTCGACGGCCATGGGCTTTTCGCAGAAGACGTGTTTGTCCTTTTCGATCGCGTAACGGAGTTGGGCGGGGCGGAAGCCGGGAGGCGTAGCTAGGATGACGACATCAACACCGGAATCGATCAGCTTTTCATAGGCGTCGAGGCCGACGAACATATTGGCCTTTTCGACTTTGACTTTTTCACCGTGGATTTTTTTGAGGCTGGCGACGGAGTCGTCGATACGTTCCGGGAAGACATCGGCCATGGCCGTGAGGTTCGAGAAATCGTCGGCTTTAAGGGCCTGGGAGGCAGCGCCGGTGCCGCGACCGCCGCAGCCGACTAGACCGATCTTGATAGACTTCGACGCTTGGAAAGCAGAAAGGACGGCGGGGGCCCCGAGGATGAGGGCTCCAGACTTCAGAAGGTCACGACGCTGAGTGAGATCCATAAGGTTAGGATATAACGGCGTCTGGGGTTGGCGGCGGACTAGGTGCGGAAAACGGCTTCGAGGGAGTCGGCTTCGTCGAGGGCGAGCGCCCAGCCGGTAAGTGTTTCCGAGGTGGCTTCGGCGATTCGAGCCTGAGCCCAAACCGGGAGAGGGCCGAAGCGCTTTTCGATGAGGCGGCGAGAAAGGGCGCGGGAGGCTTCCTGGCGGCCTTCCTGAAGGGCTTCTTGACGAGCGACGTGCAAACCTTTTTCAACGCCCGCTTGGACACCGATCTCAATTTGCTCGAGAACGAGCGGACCGAGCACTTTATTTTGCAAGATGTCGATCATGGGGTTTTCTATCCTCTTCCTTAGATCTTGTTCTATTCCCATTATCCCTCCGAGAATCAGAAAAGTGGAAGCGGCGTCCTTCTTTTCCTCTCCAGTGAGGCGGCCCAGTTTTTCGAGCACGACGCGGATGACGCGCTCGGGATCGGCCTTGGTCAACAGCGCCCACTCGTTGTCGGCCCAATCATCACTCGCCAGCAGTGCTTCGCCGTCCTTGTCCCGTAGGTTCAGGACGGTGTACTCATGGCGCATCGCTGGGGTGACGAACGCGGCAGGCATTCGGAGCGGTTCACGGCCGACGTAGAGTAGGATTTGGACGACGTGTTCGTTCAGAATGCGGTGAAAGCCGAGGTAGTATTCGGCCATACGGAACGGAATGGCGAGGTCGTTTTTGAGCTGAATTTCGATGTGCCGAAGCGAACCGTCGGCGCAGCGGGCGAGTAGGTCGGCGCGCCGGTTGGAGACAGTGGGCTGCTCCACATTTTGCCAGGCTACGATTTCGCCGAACAGTTGGCGCGTGAAGATACCGGTGGAACGCAGGAAGAGAGACTTGAGGGTAACGTCTAGGTGCTGGGGCATGGGCCGATCTCGAATGAGAGTGGCACCGATCGGCGAAGTTTCTCCGGCGAGTTACTCTCAGCGCAGAGTGGTGGCGGGATCGACCCGGACGGCCCGGGCTCTGGGAATCCAAGCGGAAGAGCGCCATGAGAGCGATCCTGCCGGAAACTTGGGCGGGAGTGGCGCGAAGCCGCCCTGGAGCGCCGATTGAAATCGAGGTTGGGCGGTGTCCCTTTCGACCTTGCGCGGCAGCAGATGGGTTTCGAGGGAGAGGGCCGAGTCGACTGGAACGGGAGGCAACTGAGATGGGACTCGGTTTGTTTTTCATCAGGCGAATCTCAGGAGTTTGGCCATGCCTTTGGCGGTTTGGAGCCAAGCTCGTTCGGTTGCGGCAAGGCGCCGTGTGCCGGCAGCCGTGAGCTTATAGAACTTGGCTTTGCGAGCGTTAGGGGTGACACTCCATTCGCTCGATAGAAAGCCGTCGCGTTCGAGACGGTGGAGGGCGGGGTAGAGCGAGCCTTCTTCCACAGACAGGAGTCCGGCGGAGGCTTCCTGGATATGGAGCGTTATACCGAAGCCATGATTGGCGCTGCGGGTCAGCGTTTGGAGGATGAGCAACCCGAGTGGTGGCATTGCCCTACTCGTAGAGGGTTGCAGTCTATGGCAAAGGCCCAATGGACTCGAGGGGTATACTGCTTGGATAGTCATGGCAAAGAATTTCATGGATTTGACGGGCCGCGTAGCGGTCGTGATGGGCGGGACGTCGGGGATCGGCGCGGTACTTTCGCAGGGGCTGGCCGAGGCCGGAGCGACGGTAGTGCCGACGGGCCGGCGTGAGGCGGAATTGAACGGGGTTTGTGATGCGATTGAGGCCGGTGGCGGGCAGACGTTACGCCAGGCTTGCGACGTGCAGAAGCGGGAATCGATTGATGCGCTGCGGGATGCGGTGCTGGCCAAGTTCGGCCGGGTAGACATCCTGCTGAACGTGGCCGGGATGACGTTTCGGAAGAAGACGGCGTTGGTCGAAGAGGCCGAGTGGAACCGGTTGATGGATGTGAACGTGACGGGAACGTTGCGGGCGTGCCAGAGCTTTTACGAGCCGCTCAAGGCCAACGGGAAAGGCCGGGTAATCAACATAGCTTCGTTGAGTTCGTATGTCGGTTTGCTGGAAGTGACCGCCTATGCGACTTCGAAAGCGGCGGTGTTGCAGTTGACGCGGCAGTTGGCGGTGGAATGGGCCAAGGAAGGCATCAACGTGAACGCGATCGCACCAGGAGTGTTTCGGACTGAACTGAACGCGGCGCTGCTGGATGGGACCGAGCGCGGCAAGGAGTTTCTGATGCGGACGCCCATGAAGCGGTTCGGGCAGCGGGAAGAGTTGTTAGGGGCGGCGTTGCTGCTGGCGTCCGATGCGGCGAGCTACATTACCGGCCAATGCCTGGCGGTGGACGGCGGTTTCCTGGCTAGCGGCGTGAACCAGTAGAGGATTTCGCTATTCTGTTCGGATGCGAATCGCATTCGGAATCTTTTTCGGACTCAGCCTTTTCGGAGAGACTCGACACCAATTGAAGGTGACTCCCGAGACGGTGATCGTCGGGTACTACGACCCGCAGAGCAAGCCCGCTCTGCGGGTCGCGTCGGGCGACATCGTGGTGGTCGACACGTTGGGAGTCGCCTCGCCGCAAGCACTGGAAGGGGCGGGGGTGGCACCGGAACAGGTGCAGGCCGAACTACGCGCGGTCGTGAAGGCTAAGCCCGAGGCCAGGGGTCATTTTTTGACGGGGCCGATCTATGTGGAAGGTGCCGAGCCGGGTGACGTGCTGGAGGTGCAGATTCTGGACGTGAAGATGGCGGTGGCCTATTCGTATAACGCGATGGGGGCGGCGGGCGTCCTGGCAGACGAATTTACGATCGGGAAGCGGCGGCTGATCGCGCTGGACCGGGAGAAGATGGTGGGCAAGTTTGGAGCGGGGGTGGAGGTGCCGCTACGGCCGTTCTTCGGCAGCATGGGCGTGGCTCCGCCGGAGGCTACGGGGAAAATTAGCAGCCGAGCGCCGGGGATTCACGCCGGTAACATGGACAACCGCGAACTGGTGGCCGGTACGACGGTTTTCATCCCGGTGCATGTAAAGGGAGCGCTGTTCCAGGTGGGCGATGGACATGCGGCGCAGGGAGACGGCGAGGTGGATGTGACGGGGCTCGAGACGTCGCTGCAGGGGACGTTTCGGTTCGTCGTGCGGAAGGATAAGAAGTTGATTTGGCCGCGCGGCGAGACCCCGACCCACTTCATCGCGATGGGTTTCGATGAGAGTCTCGACAAGGCGACAAAGCTAGCGGTGCAGCAGGCTGTGGATTTCCTCGTCAAAGAGAAAGACCTGAGCAAAGAGGACGCTTACATGCTCGTGAGCGTGGGGGTGGATCTACACATTACGCAACTGGTGGACGGCAACAAGGGCGTGCATGCCATGATCCCTAAGGGGCTGTTTACGAAGAAGTAGCTAGAAACGGCGGGCGAGATCGCGCTGCCAACTGGCCGAGAGCTCGGGAAGGGCGGCCAGGGCGCGGGCGAGATCCGGGTTCGTTTTGTCGAAATGCATGACCTGGTTGGCGCGGGCAATGGTCCAATCGGGATGGGGCCGGGCGATAAGGGTAAGTTCGTCGCCCGGCGAGACGGCCCCTTCGGTTAAGACGCGGAGATACCAGCCGGTGCGACCGGTTTCGAGGATTCGGACGACCAGATCCTTGATTCCCCAGCGCTTGGCTTGCTTCCAGCAGGGCTGCCGGGGCTGAGAGACCTGCACCACGACGAGCGGGCCGATTTGCCAGGTATCCCCTAAGCAGACGTTCGATTCGTCGAGGCCGGTGATTGTGAGATTTTCACCCATGCCACCGCCGGTCCAGTCGGTATTCTGGGTCTCTTGGCGCCAGTGGGGGTAATGCGCGGCGGAGTAGGCGAGGACCGCTTTGTCCGGTCCTCCATGGTTCTTGTGATCGGCGACCTCGTCACCCTTGAGGCCGAGGGTCCCGACGAGCACCGGGCCCTCAATTTGGTACTTGTACGTGGCCGTGACCCAATCGCCGTAATCCTGGGCTTGGCCGATTTGGATTGACTCCAGGCGCATCAGTAGCCGGCGACCTCCGCACGAGAGGAGACGATGGGTGGAAGGCCGAGGCGCGTGCAGGCGTCATCGAGCATTGTAGCGGTGCGGGTGGCACCGCAGCGGGTGACGCCGAGAGCGCGCACCGCGAGGAGGGCGTCCAGATCGCGAACGCCACCGGCGGCTTTCACTTGAACCTGAGGCGCGGCGTGTTTACGCATCAGGATGAGGTCCGCATGAGTGGCGCCGGTGGGGGCGTAACCGGTGGAGGTCTTGACCCAATCGGCCCCAATTTCGCTGCAGATTTCGCAGAGGCGGATCTTCTGTTCGTCGTTGAGGTAGGCGTTTTCGAAGATCACCTTTACCTTTTGGCGGGCGGCGTGGGTTTCGTCGACGACGGCGCGAATATCTGCCGCGACGTAATTCCAATCTCCCGAGAGCACTTTGCTGATGTTGACAACCATGTCAAGCTCCTGGCCGCCGTCGGCGAGGGCCTGCTTCGTTTCCGCTAGTTTGATGGCGGTGGTGTGGCCGCCGTGGGGAAAACCGATGGTCGTGCTCGCCTTTACGGCCGAGCCGTGCAGCAACATGGCGCAGCGTTTGAGGGCGTAAGGGAGAATGCAGACGCTGGCAACGTCGTAGGCCTTGGCAAGAAGGATGCCCTGTTCCAAATCCGTCGTCGTCAGAGTCGGATTGAGAAGTGAGTGGTCGATCATCTTGGCTACGTCGAGGTAGGTATAGTCAGTCATAGGCGGTTAGCTCAAGTCTAACGCCGCAAGAGCGAGTGCGCCGAGGAGGCCGGCTTGGTCCCCGAGGGCGGAACGCTCCAGACGGATGCCAGCGGGAGGAAACATCCGGACCCGTTCGGCGATGGTGCTTTCGATCGGGCCAAGGAGCAGGTCGCCGAGCGCGGATAGGCCTCCTCCGTAGACGATGAGGTCCGGGTGGAGAGCGCTGATCATGTTCGCCGCGGCGAGGCCGAGGTATTGGCCGGCGAGGGTGAAGAGGGGGCGGCACTCCGGAAGGCCGACCATTTCGGCAACGGTAACGGGGCGGGCGAGCAGCGCGGAGCCTGCGCGGGCCAAGGCCGGTCCGCTGGCGAGCGTTTCGAGACAGCCGTGACCGCCGCAGGTGCAGGGCGGGCCGTCGGGTTCGATGACCTGGTGACCGAGTTCGCCCGCCGCGCCAAGAGGGCCGAGTCGGAGTTTGCCATCAATGATCACGCCTCCTCCGATGCCTGTGCCGAGGGTATAGAGGAGCATATTTGGGGCGGAGTGGCCGAAGCGAAATTCGCCAAGAGTTGCGGCGCGGGCGTCATTGAGGACGCGAACGGGGATGTGGAGCGAAGCATGCAGGCGACGGGCCAGCGGGACACCGCGCCACTGGGTGGCGAGGTTGGGTAGGAACAGAACATCGCCACTCGAACGATCGACCAAGCCAGGCACACCGACGCCGAGAGCGGCTGGAGAACTGCCGAAATCGCGGAGGAGGGAGACGATGCGAGAAATCACGTGCTCGGGTCCGCGCTCGGCTTCCGTGGGGATGGTTCTCTGGGCAACCAAGGTCCCGTCGGGGTATCCAAGGGCTCCTGCGATCTTCGTTCCGCCCAGGTCTATGGCCGCGTAGAGCATCGGCACCAGGATACCGTGTGATAGACTGAAGCAGAATTCTCATTCCTCATAAGGAGGTAACACCATTCCATGGGCTCGCTAGGCACTCAGGAGATGATCCTGATTTTTATGCTTGCTTTGCTGGTTTTCGGTCCTAAAAAGTTACCGGAACTGGGCAGAACGGTCGCTAAGGCGATGGGCGAATTCCGACGGGCATCGTCGGAGCTACGTTCCACGTTTGAGCGCGAAATGAACTCCTTGGAGCGGGATAACGGATCTATGAAGGAGCTGAACGAGCTCCGGGATGTGACGCGTGAGTTCCAGAACGAAATCACGAGCTACGACGACTCATCCTATTACGACTATGGGGAATCGACCCCTCAGTTGACGGATTCCACCGCAACCTCTTCAACCACGGTAAGCGCATCCGCACCTCAGGGCGCTGAACAGACCACTCTCATTGAAGCCCCGGCCGACGAAGCCGCCGCGATTACCCCGGACGCTCCGGTGGTAGTTAAAGCAGCCGAAGGCACGGTGTCGCAAGGGAAAGTGGCTAGTTAAGTTAAACCGTACTTATGTCATCGGAAGAGCAGAAGGGGTCCTCCCCGAACAGTGAACCCGTGCCAACGCAGCCGGATCCTCCACCCGCTAAACCGGAGGAGGATCTTTCCGCGTCGGGCGAAACGCATGTGTCGCACGAGCAAACGACAGACGCCCATCATGACTCGCACTACTATGATGGGTACACCTACGACGATCCTTACTCCCAAGTTGACCACACGCCGTCTGCCCCGACGGCGGTAGCTGCGCCCGTAGTTCCTACCGCTTCGGCAGGTGGAAGCGGCTCTCCGCCGCCAGCTTCAAAGATCGATCCGGAAGACGAAGAAGACGACGGGATGCTCCGGATGAGCTTCATGGAGCACCTCGAAGAGCTCCGTGGGCGTTTGATTAGAACGCTGAGCGGCGTAGCGGTTGCGTTCTTCCTAGCGATGATTTTCGCAAACGAAATCTGGAAATTGATTTCGGATCCGGCGGCGGATGCTTTACGGCGGTTGGGGTATCCCCCGACGTTGAAGCAGTTGAGCCCGACGGACGCATTTACCGTGATCTGGATGAAGGTTCCGTTGTTGACGGCAATTTTCTTGTCCTCTCCGTGGATTCTCTATCAGGTTTGGTCGTTCATTGCGCCCGGGCTGTATAAAAAAGAACGGCGGTTCGCAGCCCCATTCATTCTCTGCACGGCAGGGTTGTTCATTCTCGGCGGCCTATTTGCCTACTTTGTGGCATTTCGGTTCGGGTTGGAATTCCTGCTGGGCATGGGCAAGGACATCAACGTCGAGCCGGCCATTAACCTGGTCGACTACTTCGACTTGTTCGTAAACGTCACGCTGGGTATCGGACTCGTTTTTGAAATGCCCGTGATTGTCTTCTTCCTGACCTTCCTGCGCATCACAACCGCCAAGTTCCTATTGCAGAATTCGCGCTACGCGATTTTGATCATCGTAATTCTCGCGGCGGTGGTAACCCCGACGCCGGACGTTTTCAACCTGATGATTTTTTCCGTTCCGATGGTGTTTCTGTATTTCGTGGGCGTATTTGCAAGCTACCTGCTTGAATTGCGGAGGACGGATCAAAGCTTCCCGTGGGCGTCGGTTCTGGTCATCCTTTTGGCTCTCGCCGGTGTGGTGGGTGGCATGGTATTCCTTGCGGTTACACGGTACGGATATAAATTGGTGCCCGCTTGGCCGTTCCTATTGCGATGAATTAGACCGGACGATTAGTACTAAGTTGATGCAAACAGGTACTTTTTACTCATCGCAAGATTGAGAATTCGGGGTATGCTGCTTAAGAACCCAAACTTAAGCAGCCACCTAGATGGACCTACACCAAGCGATCCACGAATTGTACGAAGAGAAGCGCCGGCTTGACCAGGCGATCGCGGTCCTTGAGGGGCAGGGAGGACTCCATGCGGTTCCTGGACCTGCCAGAAGGGGCCGGAAGTCAATGAACGAAGAGGAGCGAATGGAAGTCTCCGCCCGGATGAAGCGATACTGGGACGGACGCCGTAAGCCACCCACGCCCTAGCGCTTGAAGAACCAGAGCCAGAAGTATTGGCCGCCGGCACCGTGCCGGTAACGGGGTTCGAAGCCACAGCGCTCAGCCATGGAGACTGCTTCTTCATCGGAAAAGGGGACGCCGAGCCAAGTGTCCTGGGCGGTGGTTTTTACCGTCGTATCCCCTTGCACCTGGAACTTGAACAGGGCACCTGGGCGAAGGAGGCGAGAGACCTCGCTCACGTATTTCTCGATCACTTCGCGGCTGGGGATGTGTTGGAAAACAATCGTCGAGAAAGCGAAATCAAAATCGCTGGCCGGAATCACCTCCAGGTCGCTGCCGCTGTTCTGATAGACGTGCGCATGGGGGAACGGGACGAGGGCGGCCGTCGCCTGGGCCACCATCTCCGGACTGATGTCCACGGCGTGGACCTCGCCGAAGAGACCGGCGAGCGCTCGGGTGACCCGTCCGGCCCCGCAGCCAATTTCGAGCACGCGCATGGATTGAGGATCCTTTCCTTGGCAGATATTGGTCATGTCGGTGAGGATTTCCTCGGCCACGGTGCGCTCGCCCGATTGGAAGAACTCGTCGTCAGTCCAATCCTCCTTGGCCGTATTCACGTAGTAGCGAGCGTTTTCGCGGGCCCGGGCGTCCCATTCGGAACGCATTTTCGAGAGGATGTCGTCAGCCATGAAAAATTTATTGTAACCCGCCCACGAACGGCTTTCAGTTTTGTATACTGGAATTAGTCGCGTGTGGGCGGCTAGCTCAGTTGGGAGAGCACCACGTTCGCATCGTGGGGGTCGTGGGTTCGAATCCCATGTCGTCCACCAAACTAATCCTCCGGCATTTACATGGTCCTTTCGGACATCGACATTAAGCGCTACATAGCGGAGGGGAAGATCCGGATTGAGCCGGAACTTCCGGCTGAGCAGTACGGTTCCTGCTCGGTCGACTTTCGTCTGGGTGCCGAGTTCAGTGTGTTTGAACACTCTCGGTTTGCCTTTATTGATCCAAGGGATAAGGGCGGCATCCAGGAGATGATGAGAACCATCGTTGTCCCGCCCGGTGAGGCATTTATTCTGCAGCCGCGGGATTTTTGCCTGGCGATTACCGAAGAGCGGTTGGATCTATCTGACGATGTCTTGGGTCGCCTGGAAGGGCGGTCGAGCTTGGGCCGGATCGGCATCATCGTTCACGGGACGGCTGGATTGTTTGACCCTGGCTGGACGGGAAAGGCGACTTTGGAGCTTTCCAATTTGGGGCGGGTTCCGGTAGCGCTCTACCCGGGAATGCGGATTTGTTCGTTTACTTTTGAACAGTTGACGACGCCGGTTTCGGTGCCTTATCGGGCCAAGCCGGGGAACAAATACGCGGGGCAGACAAGCCCGCTGGCTTCCCGGTTGTCAGGCGAAGTAAGCAAATTTAACGACCCTAAAATAACAGACTAGGCGGCTCGAAGTAGAGAAGCCGTACCTCGATCTCCCGATCACCCATGGCGCGACGCGGGCTCCGAAAGCGGAGATTGGTGGCCGAATTCACGGAGTCGCGCGGGCAGGTACTGGGAAAGCGCCCGGAGCATCCGCATATCGTCGACAACGAAACAGAGGAACAGGATTTAGGGTGCCCTTAAGGGCACCGGTTGCCTGGTTCCTCTAGCGGGCGTATGATATCGCGGATGAAACCGATATTCCTTCTGCTGCTTGGATACCTCTCGATTGCGCCCGCACAGGAGCTGCCCGGATGGTATCCCCACGAAGGAGGACTGCTCCAATACCGAGTGGGCATCCGCTTTGGGGAAGAGCCGGATACGATGCCCGACGGGTGGAAGTTCGGTCGCGTGTCCGCAGTGGCCGTGGACAAACAAGGCGAGGTCTACGTTTATCAGCGCGGCAAGAAGGCCGACCCCATCGTGGTTTTCGACGCCAAGGGCAACTATCTTCGCTCGTGGGGAAAGGGGCTGTTCGGCAACCCTCATGGACTCCGCGTAGATCCGCAAGGCAAGATCTGGGTGACTGACAACGGGGATCATCAGGTGATGCGGTTCTCTCGCGACGGGAAGCTGGAGCTGACCTTGGGGATCAAGGGCAAGGCGGCCACCACCCCAGAAACGTTTAACCGGCCCACCGACGTGGCCTTCTCGCCGGACGGTCGGCACGTCTATGTCAGCGACGGCTATGGCAATGCGCGCGTGGTCCGTTTCAGCTACGACGGCAAGTACGAGCTGACCTGGGGCACGCCGGGTAAGGGACCCGGCCAATTCAATACGGTGCACAATCTGGCGGTCGATAGCGCCGGGGAGGTCTACGTCAGCGATCGCGAGAACAACCGGATTCAGATCTTTTCCGCCGATGGAAAGTTTCGGCGGATGTGGAAGCACCTGGGCGCGACCCAGGGAATCTTCATCACGCCAAAGGACGAGGTGTGGGTGGTGACGCATCGGAACAATATCGAGAACCTGACCTACGACACGCTCGCGGGGCGGATCATGCGCATTGACCGCAAGACGGGCAAGATTTTGGGAGCCATGGAGTCCCCGGGACATTGGATCTGCGTAACGCCGGACAACGTAGTCTTTATCGGGAGTCTAACCGGAAATGTGTTCCGCTGGTACCCGGGTTGGCTGAGCAAAGGGTTGGGACCGGACGAGGGCTTGGCCCCGCAGAAGTAGCTGGTTACGGTTTGACGACAGCACCGTCGAGGGTTCGGTCCAGCGGATAGTGCCCGCCCTCCGGAGCCGCCTGGAGCGGGTACTTGGCGGCGAGGGCTTCATTGATGTCGATACCCAGTCCCGGCTTGCCATTGCCATAGAGGTAGCCGCCGCGAATCTCGGCGGTGCCAGGAAGCAACTCCCGCACGAATTCCGGGAAATTGTTCTCTTCCTGGATGCCAAACGCCGGGTGAGAGATGTCGATATGATAAGCCGCCAGTTGGTTGACGGGATCGTTCTCGCCACCTTCCTGAAAGGCGGTGCGAACGCCGAGAGGTTCGCAGATGGTCGCTAACTTTTTGGCGGGGGTAATGCCGCCGATCGAGGAAACCCGGCAGCGCACGAAGTCGATGAGCCGCTCATTGATCAGCGGCAGATACTCAAACGGGTGGGTGAAGAGCTCGCCGACGGCTTGGGCGGTGGTGCTGGTTTGGCGAATCTGTTTATACCAAGCCAGTTGCTCCGGGGCGAGCACGTCCTCAATGAAGAACATCTGAAACGGCTGCATGCGGCGGCAAAAATCGACCGCGTTGATGCCGCTCAGATGCGAATGAACGTCATGACAAAGCTTGGGCCCGAATCCAACCTTAGCCCGTACGTAGTCAAACAGCGGCGGGATCGTTTCGACGTATACCTCTTCATCAAACGCCGAACCGCCGCGGCCGTTCTCGGGCCGGGACCCCTGGCCGGCCGGGACGAAGCCGCCTCCCCCGTAAGCACCCAGTTGCACGCGGATATGGCGAAACCCTTTGGCCATAGATTTCTGTACCGATTCAACGACCGCTTCTTTGCTGTTTCCGCTGCAATGGTCGTAGCAGGGAACGGCGTCACGGACCTTCCCCCCCAGCAGATCATAGACGGGCATGCCGGCTCGTTTACCCTTGATGTCCCATAGAGCCATGTCCATGCCGCTGAGGACGTTATTGTTCACGGGGCCGTTGCGCCAGTAGGTGCGCAGATGTCCGCTCTGCCACAGGTCTTCAATCTGCTCGGGGTTCTTACCGATCAGAAAAGGCGCGAGATGCTTTTCGATGGCGGCGATCACGGCATAGGGTTGAAAGTGGTTGCCGGCCGAACCGATGCCGTAAAGCCCTGGTTCGCTCGTGATGATCTTGACGAAGATCCAGCGGTAGTTTCGTCCGCCACTGGTCGAAATCACCTTCACTTCTTTGATGGTCAGAGGGGGAAGCCCCTTCGCAACAGGGGCGAGGACAGGAGCGGCCCAGAAGGCACGGAGCAGATCACGGCGGAGCATGCAGGAACTTATATCACGACTAAAGCACCTTTATCTGCAAGGCCACTAGGAATCCGTTCAGCTTTTTCATTCCGTCGACCGCCACCGCGCTACCCACCTCGGGCGGTTTGGTCATCGGTTTTCCCTTGGCGTCGACCAGGCGGGTCTTTTTGTCGATATCGAGCTTCACCGTCTGATCGGGCACCGTCTCGACGATGATGAACTTCTTGTCGTATACCTTGACGGTGCCATCGAAGGTGACCGGGGTCTGGGGCGGTTGGTACTGAGCGCCCCAGGCGGTCGAGCCAATCAGGAAGCAAGCAATGCGGCGGGTGACCATGCTTCTAGAATGTCACGCGGATCGCAATTTGAACGCGGCGCTGGTTGCGGGCGGACGTGGGTTCCAGGAAGAGCGGATCGATTTGTTCAGTCGAGCCTGCGGCAGTGAAGCGGGTTCCGGTGGAAAGACCCGAGAACTGCGTATGGTTCAGGGTGTTGTAAGACTCAAAGCGCAGCTGCGTATTGACCCGCTCCCATTTGAAATTGCGGTACACCGATAGATCGTGGTTCAGGAAACCAGGGCCGCGGAAATTGTTGGTGCCCAGATTGCCGAGTTCGCCACGGGCAGGAGCGCGGAACCTTTGGGTGGGCGGCAGGTTGGGATCGGTGACGACCAACCGCGTGCCGAAAGAGGCGCTGCCGGTAATATCCCCACCATTGACGAGAGTGATGCCCGGGGTAAAGGGAGCTCCTGTCTGGCCGCGGGTGATGCCGGCGAACTGCCAACCGCGGGCGAAGCGATTCTTCCAGGGCAGGGTCCAGTTGTAGTTGATTCCCACCACCTGCGTACGATCGTAGGCGAGCGGACCATAGTTCCAGGCCCGTGGACTGAAGAACGGGTTGACGGTGAAGCCGTCGCTCGAAGAGGTGCCGAGCGCTTTGCTGAAGGTATAGCTTACGCCCCAGTTGAAATTGCGGGTCAGGCGCTGGGTGAAGCGAGTTTGGAGCGAACTGTAGTTGGAGGCCGCGGCGAATTCGTAAAGGAAGATGTCGCCGTACCCTTGAATAGGACGAAGGAAGTTGTTGGCCAAAGCGGCGGTGGGGCGCGCGGGATTGGCGTTCTGCGGGTTCTTGTCGAGGTGGGTGGAATAGAGCGGAATCGCGTTGATGTTCCGCTGCCACAATTGATGCCGGCTCAAGGAGCCAACGTAGGAGACGTCCATGAGCAGGGTTTTGCCAACCTGCTGCTGAATCCCGAGCGAATAGTTATATGTGGTCGGCATGGGGTTGTTGCCAAAGATG
>JBKJLJ010000758.1:0-8544 GCA_046597015.1 Bryobacteraceae bacterium | reverse complement strand
TTGGAGCAGGTGAACCGACTGCGGGTGGTGGTTTCGTTGCCGGAATCCGAAGTGGCCACAATGGTTCGCGGAGCCACGGTTCCGTTTACGGTGGCGGGGGGGCTGGCGGGCTCCGGGGTGATCGCCCGGATCTCCCGGTCTGTCGATGCCAAGACGCGGACGATGCCGGTAGAGTTGGAGGTCGCCAACGCTAATGGAGCCTTAAGCCCCGGCATGTACGCCGAGGCGGTGTGGCCGGCACGCCGCGCTAAGCCGTCGATCCTCGTGCCGCCGACCGCCGTCGTGACGACGACCGAGAAGGTCTTCGTTATCCGAAACACCGACGGTAAGGCTGAATATGTTCCCGTGGCCAAGGGGGCTCCGGCCGGTGACTTACTCGAAGTCTTCGGGGCCCTCGCTGCTGGGGATAAGGTCCTGCGACGAGGCAGCGATGAGATTCGGCCGGGAAGTCCACTGAAGTAGGGTTTTCCAGATCCCGACTGAGAGGAATAGCATGGATCCGCCACTTTGGTAGCGAAGACGATGGCGCATTCTGTTGAGGTTTCCCTACGGGGCTCTTCCTCAGATCGAGTTCCAGGCCACCAACGAACTGAACTTTTGGTTCGCCGTCAGCTTGAGGCCGCCCCGTAGCTGGCCAATGACCACTGAGCGGACAACCTACTCGCCCTGCTCGCGAAGGGCTCCTCCGAGCAGGCTCTGGACATCGTCCTACCCCGCATTCGCGAGCTGCGAGGGCCCGAAGAAGCCCTTCGCGCGACTAAGTAGTGGTCCATCATAGAGACGCGCTTTCTCAGGGTCAGGCCACCCCGAGCTCCGGTACGCCGCGGCCACGCCGACGGTCTCGTGAATCCACAACGGTGCCCGATCAAACCGACTGCCTGCGGATCGCTACGACGCGCGCATCCGTCGTCATGGCGATTCCGACGAAGCCGAGCAGCATTCCGGAGGCAAGGCGAACACGATTCCGGGGTGAAGTCGAACAGCCATCGGAGCGAAGCGACCCTGGTATTTTTATTGTGGAACAAGTGCTCGGTCGTGAAGAAACGGAGGACTTGCTGACCGCCTCCGGAGCGCAGCGGAGGAAGAATAGCCGGAGCAGGAAAGGGATTCGGGGAAAGGGCGCAGCCTCGTTCCCCGTTCAGCGCGTGGCAACCCCGGCAGAGATTTACCCGGCCGGCTCCGCGCCTCCCCGCTTCTTCCGCATCGAACCGCCACGCAGCTCAATCCGGGTCGCGTTATGCACCAACCGGTCGAGAACTCCATCGGCCACCGTGGGAGCCGCCGACCAGAACAAAGCGTTTCCACGGCCACCTTTGTTTATGGCGTCCCGTGGATCGCCACTCCTTCGATCAATAGACTTACTAAGTTCGAGTGACATTTTCCACAAAACCGCGCGCTTCTCAACGAATCATAAACATCTCGCCCTGAGCGAGCTTATGAAATCGCTTCTGGAGCTCGGCTGACAGGCGCAGTTTGAGCTCATCGGGGTAGCCTCGGGTCCAAAAAGCGTTGTCAGCGCGCACGACGAAAGTCCCGAAGTGCTGCGGGAAGATGTACGCGGGTTCCAATCGGTTAATAAGAATCATGGAGCGATCAATATACATGTTGTGGACGGTCGGCGAGATAAACAAGACATCGATATTCTTCAGACCAAGATGTTGTTCTGTGAGAACGGAATCGCCTGGGTGAAGAAAGCGTTTTCCCAAAATATTGAGAACAAAGCCACAATTGGATCGTATCGATTCAACAAAATCCGGCTCACGGGTAAGAACCGTGAAGTCCTGATTTCCATGAATGGCGTTTATCGGTTCGACGGCAACGCCTTTGATGTCGAAGGGGCGCCCTGGCTCTGGGACGATCAACCTTTCCGGCGGAATGGTGATTCGCGTAACTCTTTTGAGACACGTGCTCGGCAACACAAGCGTCGTACGGCGACCCTTTGCCAGTGCTTCGATCGTGGGCAGATTGCAGTGATCCCCGTGTTGATGACTGACAAACGCGACGTCCAGCAAATCTGCGAGTTCCTCTGGTTTAATGACCGGCGGAGAGATCTTGTTCGCGGTGCTCAAGTCGAGGTCGATCCCAATGAGGACTTCGTCCGCTTTGATTAGCCAGCCCGCGTTCCCTACCCACCAAGCGGCAATTCCTTTGCGATGAGAACGGATCTGATCGAGAACCTGAGGCGGCTGTTGGGCGGAGGCGGATCCTACCCACAGCAATAGCGCTGCAAGAACTGACAATCGATTGTATAAAGGCTTGAATGCTCGCATCCCCGAATTATCCTTTTTCGTTACGATACTTTCAAGTTAGCCGCACGAGAGGCTAGAACTTCCCCGGGGCACAAATGCGACGTGCGATTTGTTGCACATCGGAATGCTGACGGCGGCCCAAAGGTGTCGAAGCTCCGGGTTCCTCAATCGAAAAGCAGTGAATAATCGCATGGATCGAGCCGCTGCGACGCGGATGAGTAAGGGCCGGGAAACAGACCACGAAACAGAAGCGAAATAATGCCCTGGCGGAGGCGATCAACGGCCTATATAAAGCCTAGGTCATTCATCACCGTGGACCCTGGCGGTCCTTCGAAAGCGTGGAGTTCGCTACGCTGGCGTGGGTCGACTGGTTGAACAATCGCCGGTTGCGGGAGCCGATCGGGAACATCCAGCCGGTCGAAGCCGAACAACGTCACTACCCCTCGCTGGATTGGCCGGCGCTGGTCGCGTAACTCAAACCAAATAGCCTCCGAAGAACCCGGGGCGGTTCGCTCCTGACTGGCAGCGCTTCACCGGTACGCAGCAGGCGTCGTTGATTTGCAAAGATGGCTCGGGCGCGAGCGGTTGCCGGCGTCAGGAGCTTGGATAAATCTCTCGGAAAGTGTAGGTTTTTACCGAGCAAGTTATCCGCCAATGGACCCCGTTCAAATCTAACGCTCTGTCTGCGGGACCTGCTGAGATTCCTTGGTTGCAGGAAGTGTTTGACAGGACGCAGGTAAGTCGATATCTTACTTTTATGAAGACTACCGTATCCTCCAAGGGCCAAATCGTTCTGCCGGCAGAATTCCGTCAGATGGACCGGGTGGAATCGGGACAGGTGTTCGATGTCGAGCGGCTCGACCGGGGGGACTATCGCCTTGTCCGGCGAGCGACTCCGCAGAACGAAGGCACCATCGATTGGCTGATAGCCTGTCCGGAGAAGGACTTTTTCGTGCCCATCGACTCCGAGTCGACGGATTCGCTGAGAAGTATTTAGTCGACGCCAACGTACTAAGCGAGCCGACGAAACCAACGCCCGACTTGCGCGTCGTGGCATGGCTTCGCGCTCATGAGCGAGATATCGCGGTCGATCCCATCATCCTGGCCGAACTGCGATTCGGGATTCTAATTCTTCCAGCGGGACGGAAGCGGACCTCGCTGGAACGATGGTTCGACGCTGGGGTGGGGCGGCTCCATTGCCTTCCCTGGGACTCGGACACGGGCCGGAAATGGGCGGAGCTGCTGGCGCGTCTCCGCAAAACGGGAAAAGCCATGCCGATCAAAGATAGCCTCATTGCGGCGACCGCGGTGGTCCATGGTTTGACGGTCGTGACGCGAAACCGTTCTGATTTCGCGAACGCTGGCGTGCGCATCGTCGATCCGTTCGTCGATTGAGGTCTTGCGCCGATGCGGCGGCGCGCGCCAAGAACATTTTCAAAAGATGACAAAATGCTTCTCCGCACTGGACCCAATTAGAACTTTTGCGGCGTGAATCCCCGACTGCTCGAACTGAACAAACTTGTTAGTAATTTGAGGCTAAGCGGGCACGGAGCGGTGCGGCGCGCCCATGTCCTGCCGACATCGCCGTTACAGGGGAAACCGTGCCGGCAGCACTATCACCCTGCAAGTTTATGCCCGGCCCCGCAATAAACATTTGGAGCCGGTTTCATTTTGGTGTAAACTCCGACCATCGGGAGCGACGTTAGCAATTTCAATGTGATGCTAGCCGAGTGCGCTGGCTTAGGAGAAGAGCGATGGCATTTGATGTTGTCTCTAATGCTCTGGAATCCGGAGTTCAGGTGTTGGCACTGTCCGGAACAATGACGATGGGATCGCAACTGCAGAGGTTTGAATGGATGGTTGAGAACCTGATGAAGGAGCAACACAATCGAATCGTCGTCGATATGTCAAAAATCTCGTATCTCGACAGTTCTGCCATCGGTGTCATGGTGGCGTGCCAAGGCTTGGCGAAGAACTCCGGGGGGCAGTTGAGATTTGCCGCGGTTACGGACCGTGTTGGCATGATCTTCAAGATGGCCGGAGTCGCCGCCATTCTGGTCGTAGACACCACCACGGACGGGGCTGTTGCAGCACTAACTCCCGACACCCGATAGAGGGTTAACAGGAAAGGGCCGGGAAAGCATGATTTCTCATTGCGGATTCTTATAACCGGGCGGGTAGTTGCGACTCGCCAAGCGGCTGCAGCGTACAATTCAACAATACCTGCACGACACCAGAAGGTCTTGTCCGGGAGGTACCCAGTGGAGCCTGAACTTACTGTTTCTTCAACATTCGACTCGCGAGTGGAATCCGTAGACGTCGCCGAAGAGTTCGTTCGCAACTTCTCGCAAGATATCGGTTTCGAGGAGTCCGATCAATACTTCATTGGTCTCGCAGCTCGCGAGATCATTGTCAATGCTATCAAACATGGCAATCACTTCGACCGGACCAAAAAAGTCAGCATCCGATTATCGAAGGACGGCGGCGGTCTCACCATCGAGGTGGATGACGAGGGAGATGGGTTCAAGATTGAGAATGTGCCAGACCCGCGCCAGGCGGAGAACCAGGCGCGCCGGTCAGGACGAGGGATCACAATCGCCTTGGCAATCATGGATGAGTTCTTTGTCGAGAAGCATATACCCCACGGGACGCATATCCGAATGATCAAGCGCTTTGCGACCCAATGAGTTAGACCACCCGTGTAAATGCGGAACAATTTTGCAGTGCGGAACAAGGAGACCGTTCTTTGCGGCGACTGAGAAAAGCAGCAAGCCTCGAAAATCGGACATCTGGAGCGTTGCTCCGGGTGATCGTATGGGTTTTCCTGGTGGGTGGTCCGGTCCTGGGGGCGCTAGCAGTCGTCCTTGCGAGGGGAATGGAGGATCAAGCCAGTTCCAGTGCGCTAACCCGATACGTCACTGAACGAGCGGCGATTCTGAAGCGGGAAACCTTTGTCCTCACAGAGGTGCTCTATCAGACCAGAGCATTCTTCCGCAATTCGAAAGACGTTACACGGGAAGAGTTTAGGCTCTTTACTGAGGACATACTGGAGCGGCACCCAGTCATCGGGTCGGTGCAGTGGGTCCCGCTGGTCACGGCCAATGAGCGCGCCGACCACGAACGCCGCGCCCGGGCGGAAGGATTAGACGGATATACGATCCGGGCTTCGAATACTCAGGGTAAAACTCGGCCTGCGCCTCCCAAAAAGGATTACTACCCCATCTTCTATATCGAGCCAATGAAACGCTTCGGGAACGTAATCGGGCTAGACCTGTCATTGAACCCGTCTCGCAAGCTCGTTCTCGACTACTCCATTCAAAAGAATGAGCTCGCGATAACGGACCCGTTTACTACGACGCAGACACCGGAGAAGCGTTTTCTCGCTCTGCTTCCGGTGTATCGCCGAACGCCGACCCGGGGCGACGCTAGATCAGAGACGCTTCGCGGCATGATCGGCATATCGATACGAGCCCGGGATTTGTTCGCTTACTCCTTGGAAATAGAACGTGGCGATACAGCCAACGAAATGTTCTTCGAGTGGATTGACCAGGATTTGAATGGACGTCCAGTTGTGATTGCCTCTTCCTCCGACCTCGGTGTGAACCAGAGTTTCCTACCGCAAACCCGCTCTGTGGTGATTGAGATTGGGGACCAGCGTTGGCGGTTGAATGCGCGGCCCTCGGAGGCTTTCGTAAACATTCATCGCGCCGTTCATCCCTGGGTGCTCGGGATCGGCGTGTTTGTTTTTTGGGAGTTGCTCGGCGGAGTGACTTGGCTTCTTGCGAAGCGTTCCCTCGATAGCGCCGTTCGTAGGCAGAGTCTGATTTACGAGAGTGCGGTCCGCAGTCTCAACGAAGGAGTGATCGTAGCGAATACCGAAGGGCGATTTCTACTCTTCAACTCTTCTGCCGAACATATCATTGGCGTTGGGATGCAAGATGTGAGAGTGCCTGGCTGGTCCAAAACCTACGGCTGTTTTTTCCCCGACACGGTTACGCCATTCCCTCCGGAACGCCTGCCGCTGGCGCGCGCTCTCAACGGCGAGAGAGCCACCGAAGAGATCTTCGTTCGGAACGTCGCCATCCCGGAAGGCTTGTGGATCAGCAGCAGTGGCGCGCCGATCACGAATGAAGATGGATCGCTTGTCGGCGGAGTCGTCACCTTCCGGGACATCAGCGCTCTACGACAGTCTGTAAAGGAACTGAAGGAACTGAAATACGCCGTCGATCAGGCCACAATCGTTTCAATCACCAACCTTGATGGGGCGATCCTCTCCGTCAATGAAAACTTCCTCCAAATAAGCGGTTATTCAGAACACGAGTTGCTCGGACAGAATCACCGGCTTCTGAATTCCGGTTATCATCCCACGGCTTTCTTCGAGGAGTTGTGGACGGCCATCGGTTCGAGCAGGGAATGGCGCGGTGTGATTCAGAATCGGGCCAGGAGCGGGAGCCTCTATTGGGTCGACACGGCGATTGTTCCGCTGCTGAATGACGCTGGAAAGTGCGAGCGTTATCTGGCAATAAGTACCGACGTAACAGCAAGTAAACTGCAGGAACAGCATCTGGTGCTTCTTTCCAATGCAGTGGACCAAACCGCGGATGCGGTCTTCATCACCGATGCCACCGGAGTTATCAGTTACATAAATCCAGCATTCGAATCGATCACCGGCTTCTCTCGCGAAGACGCGCTAGGCAAGACACCGCGAATTCTTAAGTCGGGTACAAACGCTCCACATTACTATGAGGAGCTTTGGCAAACCATCCTTGCCGGTAATTCGTTTCGTTCCCTCACGATCAATCGCAAGAAAAGCGGCAAGCTGTTCGAGGCTGAGCAGACAATCACGCCGATCAAGGATTCGACAGGTCGCATCGCCAACTTTGTTTCCGTCGCGAAGGACATAACAGACCGGGTGGTAAGGCAGCGGCAGGAGATCGAGATGCGATACGCCGCCCAGGTCCAGCGGCAACTTTACCCGGCGCAAGATCTCAACATTCAGGGTTATGATATTGCCGGTGCATCGTTCCCGGCCGAGTTCGCCTGCGGCGATTATTACGATTACCTGGAGTCGCAAAACGGGAGCCTGTGGCTTGTTTTGGGGGATGTCTCGGGACACGGTCTGGCGCCCGCGATGATTATGGCCGCGACTCGATCGTATCTCCGCTTTCTCATCAGATCGCAGTCGAACTTGGATGAGATCATGAAAGCCGTAAACGAGGTTCTTTACGCCGACTTGGAGCGAAACCGTTTTGTCGCACTGCTGCTTGCGAGCATTGACATTGCCGCGAGAAGACTGGTTTATGTGAACGCGGGACTTACTGTCGGCTATGTCCTCGATCGAACTGGCGCTGTGAAATCAGAGCTTGCCAATAGTGGCCCGCCTCTCGGATTACTTCCAAGTGTCACTTATCTACCGTGCCAGCTGGTAACGTTGGACCCGGGAGATACCGTTTTTCTCATGACGGATGGCATCGTCGAATCACGGGACCATCTGGATAGGTTTTTTGATCCGGAGGGTGCTCTCGCCGTTGTCCGGGCGCATCTCAACGAGTCGGCTGAGCAGATCGTTCAGAAGGTGTATGAGGAGGTTCGGATGTTTTCCAAGAATGCTCCGCAACTGGACGACATTACGGCGATCGTATGCAAAGTGGGGCCCAGCAGCACAAGTGGGCAAAAAAGGGCCGCTAATCCCAATGGGCTAACAAGATGATTCCAACTGTGTCACAGTTCGGTTAAAAGTGCCTATCGCTCCCAAACGTAGAAGATTTGTCCGGGGCATCGTACACCCTTCTTGCCTTCGCAGCATTCGTCATATAGCCGCTCTGGCGACATACTGACAGACGTGTCTCTGGTAATACGGAACTCCTGAGCTAGGATTCATACTGTTCAGTTAAGGTTTTCCGATCCTGACAAGTGGCTCGATGCGCTGGGTAGGCTGCCGCTTTCGAGGGCGCAATGGGTAGTTGCTCATTTTGCGTTTTACGCCGCGCGGGTTTACCCTATTGCGGCTTGAGACACACCTCTCTTGAAGAATTTCGTCGAGGACTGTCTTATGGAAGGTTTTTCTCAGCCGAGGGGGGAATAGAGACAGAGCGCGCGATGCGACGTTGGACAACGCGCACCGAATAAAGAAAGGACAGACGGTCTGGATCCTCGTCGGCTTGCAGTGCCGCTTCATCCTTTATTCGGCAGTTGAAGCGTCGCTGCGTGGCGGTCGACGCTGGAATTGATTGATACTAAACGGGATGAGCGATGCCACGCAGTATTTAGCTCTTCACCCGGAAGGTGAAGAGTT
>JBKJLJ010000720.1:0-4549 GCA_046597015.1 Bryobacteraceae bacterium | reverse complement strand
GCTTTGGTCCAAGACGTTGATCTGATCCTTCCACACCATATAGTCGATGGGAGCCAACCGTTTGCCGTCGCCGACCAGCGTCGGGGTCAGCACCGTTACCCGCCAGCGGATCGGGATGCTCACAGGGGCACCGCCACCGCGAACCCATTGCGATAGACCGGATGTCCCCATCCAGGCGGGGCTACATCGCTGAGGCAACCGGCCGGGGCCGCAGGCGCATAGATCACGGACCCTTCGGCGACGACGCGTTGGCTTTGTTTGGCGGAATTGGTCCCTTCGACCCAGCCCGACCGGACGGCCAGGCGGTAGGCCCCATGCTCCCAGTCGATCACCTCTTCGGCGGCCGGGGCGAAGAGACTGAGCAGCCACCAGCCTTTGGACCCATCGCCTTGTTTCGAACGTCGGAGGACCGCCGTTACCGTCTCACCAGTCTCCATCCTGACCTCGGTGCTGCCTCCCCATCCGATGGTTCGGTTGCCGCCGACGCCCGCGTCGGCTAGCCAACGGAGCGCGGCTTCGATGCGTGCCTGCCACAACTCGTCCTCGCACAACGCCAAACCCCAGAGGCCGCAGTTTTCGGCAAACTGGATGCCTTGCTTTAGGCCGGCGCCTTTTTCAAAGCTCACGGGGCGGAACGGCCCACCAGCACCAGCTCGGTCGGCCGCCAAGAGGCACCCGGAGGCAGGGTCAAGCACCCAACGGGATTCGGCTAAGCCGCTTTCCTCGAGAAGGTCGGCGATGGCAGCTAAAGGCAAAAAACGAACCAGCTTTGGCCGCAACCGCTGGAGTCCGTTGGCGGGGGGCCAGGCGGAAGCGGGCGGCGGCGCAAACAGGGTGGCCTGCTGCCAGGGGAAGAGCGAACTCAACCGGACCGCGGGGCCGGCGGCGAGCCAGTCCTCCAGCCAGCCGAAATGTTCCATGGCAGCGCACACGGCTCCGTAGAAAGTATCGCTCGCCACCAGCGACGGCCCGGCGGGGGCGGCGCACCAAACTCCCCGCGCTAGGAACCGAAACAGGATCGCCTGGGCCATACTCCTACTCCGAAAGGGACGCGGCGAATGCCTCGTCTCGGACCAACGCCTGCAGGGCGGCAAGGTCGCCGTCTGCCAGCAATTCGACCTCCGCTTTGTCGCCGAGGTAAAAACTCTGGCCCCGCCAAGTCAGGCGGCAGCCGGAAAAACGAACCCGGCCGCTGCCGCGCGACCCGCCGCCGCCCAACGCGTCGTCTTCGAGCAGGCGTAGGCCTTGAGCCAACAATCCGGCGAGCGATTCGTCGCCCGGGGCGAGCAGATCGAGCACGAACCGGACGCCAAAGCGGGCACCGGCCGGGACGCGTTCGAGGGTGCGGGGATTGGCCTGGGCCGTAATCCGGTCGATGGCGTTCTCGCTTTTCACTTCGGTCAATTCGTCGTCGAGAAACTCGCGCATGGGGGCGGTGATGGACTCGAGATCGAGGGGGGCATCGTAGATTGTCAAGCGCGCCGGGGTGGCGGAGCGACCTTCGACAGCCTCGCCGCGGACGCGTTCGAGCCGGTTGGGGCTGCGTCCGAAGAGCAGGCAGAGAGCGTCATCGGGACGATCGCTCTGATGGATGCGGACTTCCTGGCCCCGGCGCCGGGATAAGTAAACGAGCTCTTCGGGAGAAGTGAGGCCGTGGGCGTGCTCAAGGAGGCTGCGGAGCCGGCCGCGCAGCGAGGAGCCGGGGACGATGGGACGGCCGAAGGCGTCCTTCACCACCGGGTTATCGGCACCGCCGATTTCGAGCGAGCCTTTGCCGGCACCAATATGCAGGCCGGTTTCGCAGTGCAGGACAGCGTCGAGGATCAGTTTGCCGCGCAGGCGCAAGGGAGTTTTCGATTCGGTCATGGCAGGTTACTCGTTGTAGGCGATGATGGCTTCAAACAGGTCGCGAAACCGCTCGTAGGCGGCTAGCTCGTTTTTCCGGGTCACTTGCAGGAGCAGCTTTTCGAGGGGGTCCAAGCTGCGCAGCGAGTGACGGGCGATGGTGTAAGCCAAGCGGGCGCGGAACATGACGAATTGATGCTGGCGCTCGCTTTCCGGAGCGCGGCAGGCGCGGCGTACGGCGCTGTAGAGCCTACGGAGCTGGCTGCGGGTGCCCGAGTCCATGTCGTTCAGCCGAGTGACCAGGACGTGCGCTTGATTGTCGAGGTACAGACTATCGGCGCAGAGCTTGGCGAGATCAATCTCGACGACTAAATCCTGGCGGGGACGATCGCGATCCCGATCTCGGTCGCGGTCATCGCGGCGCGGGGGGCGGCCGCCGTCCGGTCGAGGACGGTCGTCGCGGCGTGGCTGTCTTTCTTCGGCCATAAACGCTCCTTAGCAAATATCCATTAAGAGGAAGACCCTTCCAGACGAGCCCAGGCAAGGGCAACATAGCCGGTCGGGCGCAACTGGCGCTTCCCGCCGCTTTGGGCCGTGATCTGTTCGAGCAGGCTATCCCACTGTTTTTCAAACGCTTCGCTTTCGCGGACGTCGATGACGCGCCGGAGGCGGCGGTGAAGGCGCCAAGGTTTATCCAGGGTCCGGCCGCGGCGTCGAGCGCGGGCGGAAGCGAGTTCGGATCCGGCGGCAGGGTCGAGGTAAAAGTTTTCCAGTTCGTCGAGGAATTCCGGGGAGGCTCGAAAGCGGCTAAGCAGCTTCCGCATCTGTGCTTTGATTTCGGCAGCCTCTTTCAATTCGGGCCAATCGATTGTCCGGCCAAAGAGCGAGATCGCATTCTTCCCGGAGGCCTTAACGGTTTCGAGAGCCTCGGCCGAGCGGGCGAAGACACTGGCCATGGATTCGGATCGGGCGGCGTGGACAATCGCCATGGAAACGCTGCGGGAGGCACCTTCGCGTTGATCGTCTAGCTGCCGGAGCAGAAGCCCAGCGACGCGGCGCATTTCTTTGGCGAAATCCAGGAGCGCGTCCCAAGGGGCGGCGACGGCGAAATCGTCGCCGCCGCTGTACAGAACCGTGACGCGGGAGACGAATTCGTCGGAAGCGGCGACACGGGCCAGTTCGCCGGCTACGAAATTTTTAAAGGTCAGCGAGAGTTGGAGATACTCTTCGGCGCTGGTGGCGGCATGCAGGCGCGGACCGACGTTATCGAGATCC
This sequence comes from Bryobacteraceae bacterium, assembly GCA_046597015.1. Classification (GTDB taxonomy): domain Bacteria; phylum Acidobacteriota; class Terriglobia; order Bryobacterales; family Bryobacteraceae. The sequence goes on along the minus strand of JBKJLJ010000720.1, from coordinate 1,429 downwards.
GCAGTGAGAATGCCCCAACGGCGCGAAGTGGAAAGAGGACGGCTGATCGCGATCGGCATCGGCCATCGGTGCTGACCGGCGTCGGCGAGAATCGCCGCAGGGTCTTCCGTCGACCAGCCTACGGCGGTTGCCGCGCGAAGGCTGGCGACTAAGCCATCGTAGGGGAATCCCGTTTCTTCACGGAGCAGACCGAGTGGGAGGCGGGGAGTGTCTCTGCGCTGCCGCAGGGCCGTGTCGAGGCGCTTCCGAATGTCCGGCCAGAGGCCAAGATTTTCGGTGCTACTCCAAACCAGGCCGACACGACCCGCCGAGACGACTCCCACGCGGTCGGCGACAGTGGCTAAAAAGGCGTTTGCTGCGGGGATGGAGGCGTCGGGGATAACGAGGAGAAATCGGCCACCGGTTACGGCGCCGAGCAGGAGCGGGGATAGACTAAGTTCGGCTAGCAGCGCGCGGGGGATTACCTCGCCGAGCAGCGTGAACCATTGGCAACGGCTAAGGAAGGCGTCTCCGCTGAGTCCTTCCTCCGCGAGGAGGGCGTTAATCCCGAAAAATTTTGCTTGAAAGAAAACCTGAAGCGACATGGGTTGTACGGCGCTGCAAACCCTCAATGTAGCATGGAGAAGGCGATGACTTACCAATTTGTAGCGGCGGCGGGGAGGACCTCCGTAAAGCAGTTCCTCTTTGCCGCTCTACCATCGTTCTCTCGTTTCGCTTTGCGGCAGGCGGCGGCCGACGGTGCTTGCCGGGTGGATGGCGAGGTGGTCCCTGCAAGTTACCGATTGCGAGAAGGGCAATTGGTGGAGTTTACGCTGGAGCCGGAAGGGCAAAGGACCATTCTGCCAGAGGACTTGCCGCTGGATATCGTGTATGAAGATGAGGCGATTATCGTTTTGAACAAGGCTGCGGGGATGTTGGTGCATCCGACATCGCGGGAGCGGCAGGGGACCGTTGCCAACGCGTTACTGGGGCACTGGCGAGGGGAGAATCGAAGGCCGACCTTTCCACATCGGCTGGATCGGGAGACGTCGGGATTGCTACTCGTGGCCAAGGATGGGCAGGCGGCCACTTCGCTAGCGGTCCAATTTGAACAGCGGAGGGTGAAAAAAGAGTACGTCGCCTTGGTTGTTGGGGAGGTTGTCGAGGCGCGAGAGATTGACGCCCCGATCGGGCGGACAGGGGGAGAAGTGCCGCCGTGGCAGGTTCGGGAGGAGGGAAGGGCGTCGTTGTCCCGGCTGACGCCAATCGAGCGGCGAGAAGATCGGACGCTCGTGCTACTGGAGCCGGTCACCGGGAGGACGAACCAATTGCGGATTCACTGCGCCTGGATCGGCCATCCAATCGTCGGAGATCGGCTGTATGGCGGGTCGGAAGGGGGTCGGCTGTGGCTGCACGCGCGTCGTTTGACTTTTCAGCATCCGCGGAGTGG
>JBKJLJ010000615.1:0-6846 GCA_046597015.1 Bryobacteraceae bacterium | reverse complement strand
GTCGCCGGGTGCACGAAGACGAAGGCGGACTTCATCGGAACCGGGTTGGAGACTGCTGCCCCGTTGGGCCTGCCTCCGGTGCCGAACCCGGCTCCGGCGGCGGCGGTAGCGCTGGGGAAGAAGCTGTTCTTCAGTACGGCGCTTTCGGTGGATGGCACGGTGGCTTGTGCGAACTGCCACCAGCCGGAGAAGGGATTTGCGGATGCTAGGCCCGCCTCACCCGGGGTCAAGGGTGGCATGGGCAATCGAAATGCGCCATCGGTGTGGAACGCGGTTCATCAGCAAAGCCAGTTCTGGGACGGTCGCGCGAAGTCGCTGGAGGAACAAGCCTCTGGGCCGATGATGAACGCCATAGAGATGGGTCACAGCCCCAGTGGCGTGGTGGCTAGCGTGCAGGCGCTGCCCGAGATGCGCCAGATGATGGCAGCGGCTTACGGCGACGAGAGAGTCACTATAGAACGCATCGCGCGGGCGATCGCGGCGTATGAGCAAACGCTTGTCCGCGGGAATTCCCCGTTTGACCGGTTCGTTTTCGGCGGCGATAAGACGGCGCTTTCCGCCGAGGCGCAGCGCGGCCTGGAACTGTTCAAGGGCAAAGCCAACTGTGCCACCTGCCATCTCATCGGCAAGGAGAGCGCGCTGTTCACCGATCACCAGTTTCATAACCTCGGCGTCGGCATGGACCCGGCCGGCGAGTTGACCGACCCTGGCCGCTTCAAGGTCTCGAGGCGAGAGAGAGACAAAGGGGCCTTCCGCACGCCCAGCCTACGGAACGTCGCCGAGACCGCTCCGTACATGCACGACGGCAGCCTGAAAACGCTGAAAGAGGTCGTCGATTTCTACGTCGGCGGCGGTAATGCCAACCCGCAACTGGATCGGCTGCTGCGCCCGCTGACGATGTTCACGCGTGAGGAGCGAGCCGACCTGGTTACGTTCCTGGAATCGCTGACCGGAGAGAAGCCGTGAAAGGTTTAGCGCTTGGGTTCGTCTTGTTGCTCGCTGCATGCGGGCCGAAAAAGCCGGAGCCGGGCGTCAAGTTCAGCGGCCGCGTGGAATACTCCGGCCCCCGGCGAGAAACCAAGGTCATTTCGATGGACGCCGAAGCCGACTGCGAAAAGCTGCATGCGACGCCAGTCGAAGAGCAGTTGATCGCCGTCGAGGCCGACGGTGGCTTGGCCAACGCATTCGTCTATATCCAAGCCGGGCTGGAGGGCGTGACCTTCGGCCCGGCGACCGGTTCGGTCGTGCTGGAACAGAAGGGCTGCCAATTCGTGCCGCGCGTTCTCGCGCTGCGGACCGGCCAGACGCTCTCCGTGAAGAATGCCGATCCTGTCTCGCACAACATTCACCCGGCGCCGAAGGAAAATCGCGATTGGAACCAGCAGCAGCCTCCCGGCGCGCCGGACTTACAGCGCCGCTTCGCCCGGCCGGAAATTATGGTTCCGGTCAAGTGCAACGTGCATAACTGGATGCGCTCCTACATCGGCGTGCTCGACCATCCGTTCTTCGCGGTGACCGATGCCAAGGGCGAGTTCGCCTGGCCGGATCTGCCGCCCGGGAGCTATACGCTCGCGGTTTGGCACGAGTCGCTCGGCGCGCTGACGCAGAAGCTGACCGTCGCCCCCGGTGCTCCCGCGGCGGTCACGCTGCGCTATCGCGATTAGAGCCGAAACAGCCGCTTCGAGTTTTCGTAAAGGATCTTCCGCTCGGCCGCTTTATTCGGGGCTAGGCGGCGGATCGTTTCGAGTTGTTTGCCCCCGCTGCACCGATCGCCTTTACCGTCGCGATCGCTACAGTCGCTGCCGTAGAGCAGCTTGTTCTGGTGGCGATCGAGAAATCCGCGGGCGTGGTCTTCGTCGCGCAGCAAAGCGTTCAGACCGCTGCCGGCGCTCATATCGGCAAACATATTCGGATAGTTGGCCAAATACTTGTCCGTGATGCCTCCCGGGGTTACCTTGGTTCGCGGGTAGAGATCCTCCTGGGCTACGGCCGCGTCAATGTTGCCCCACCAGGTTTGGGCGTGGCCGATGAAGTTCACCGTCGGATATTTTTCGAGCACGCGATAGAAACGATTAAAGCCGAGGTTGTAGGTGTTGTGTTCGAAGTGCAGCAGCACGGGTACTTTAAAATGGCGGGCCAGCTCGGCGATCGCGCGCACCTCGGGGCCATCGCAATCGAGCGGAAACTTTTGTTCCCCAATTCCAATCGCGCCCATCTTCAGATACTTCTCGATCGTTCTTCGGGCGTCCGGCTCGTCGGGGGCTTCGTTGGCGAAGAACTTAAATCGTTGCGGATACTGCTTGGCCAAGCGCACGCAGATGTCGTTGCCCCCCGCCCCGGCGGCCAATCCGTACTTCTTCCCGGCCGGCAGCAGGAACGACAGCGTCACGCCCATCGTCTCCTGATGGCGCACCAGCTCCTCATCGGTGCGGCCCGTGTAGGGCGTGTGTTGGTGAATATCGATCACCGGTTCGGGAGCGAGCAGCGAGGCTAGAAAATTTCGACGGGTCATCCGCTTTATTATGGAAGATTGGCGACGCAACAAGCGAGCACAACCGACCGGCTGGGATTTATTGATTGGACACGGGGCATGGCCACGCTGGTCATGTTGCAGGGCCACGTCTGGGAGAGTTTTACCGACAAGAGTTTACGCGATACGGGCGTCTACGTTTTTTCGCAGTTTCCCGGTGGCGTGGCCCCAGCCGTGTTCCTTTTTTTGGCGGGGGTGACCCTGGCGTTTCTGATCGATAGCCGGGAGAAACGGGGCGTCTCGCCAGGGGGCCGTTCGCTGGCCGCGTTGCGCCGGGCAGGTTTTCTCGGTGGCCTGGCCATCCTCTTTCGATTTCAAATGTGGGTGTTCTACTATCCGCACGGGGTGTGGTCCGACATTTTGCGCGTCGACATCCTCAACTGCATGGGCGCGGCTTGCGTGATGCTGGCGCCCGTGGCGGCATTGCGGCGGATGCAGCGGGTGCGCGGGGCGTTGTTCATCGGTGCCGTAATCGCCTTCGGTGCGCCTTTCATGAGCGATTGGAAAGCACTCGCGCCTAACGACCTGGTACGCAGCTATTTGGCCCCGGACTACAGCGGCTTTGCGCTCTTCCCCTGGGGGGCTTTTGTGGCTTTCGGCATGGCCTGCGGCACAGCGTTTCGCCTGATCCCGGAAGCCTCTCGAGAGCAGGTGATGCAATGGGTCGGGTGGGCTGGGTTCGTTTTGGCGTTTCTGTGCCAGTATATTTCGAACCTGCCGTATGGCCTGTACCCCAACAGCGAATTCTGGCTCGATAGCCCCTGCTTGACGCTCATCAAATGCGGCGTGATTCTGATGGTGTGCTCCTTCGCCTTCTTTTGGAACGAGTGGGCGCCGCGCCTCCGTGAGGCCGCCGGCAGCACCCTTCGCTTCAGTATTCCCCGCCAATTGGGTACGACTTCCTTGCTTATCTACTGGGTCCATATCGAGATCGTTTATGGCCGGTGGTTTGAAAAGCAGAAGCAGAGCACGAGTCTGGGCATGACCTTTTTCGCCGCCGTCAGTGTCGTGCTGTTGATGATCGCGCTGTCCTACGGAAAAACTGCTCTCGTGAGGAGCGACTGGTTCGACCTCAACGTAAGGCGAAGACTTTCGCGAGAATAATCCATCCCGCCTGGAGGCTGCTGCGTAAGTGCCCGGAAACCTTATTTACCCCGGCGCGCCGGACTCCATATGACACCGGGACCTCCATCACCCGCAGGCCCTTCTGCAGCGCCCGAATCTGCATCTCGATCGTCCAGCCGTAGTTCCGATCCCGCATTGCCAGGGATTCGAGACTCGACCTCCGAATGGCCCGGAACGGCCCGAGATCGGTGTAGCGATGGTGGTAAACGATACGGATGAGCATGCAAGCCAGCCAGTTGCCGAACGCCTGATGCGGCAACAGCGCCCCGGGCGCCGGATTCCCCAGCGGCCGCGAGCCCAGCACCAAGTCGGCTTCGTTCCGTCGAATCGGGTCCAGCAACCGCGGCGCTTCGCCCGCGTCTTCGGAGCCATCGGCCTGCAGAAACGCGACGATCTCGACCTCGGCCGGCAGCAGCGCCAGCGCTTTCAAACACGTCGCGCCGTAGCCCCGTTCGGGCTCGTGGCTAACGAGAGCCCCGTTGGCTCGCGCGATTTCGGCGGTCCGATCTGTCGACCCGTTGTCGGCCACAATGACGTATCGAAACATCCCGGCGGGGATTCCGGCCAGCGTCGCGGCGATGCACTCTTGTTCGTTCAGGGCAGGGATGATGAGCGCGGCGTGCATTCGGGTCTACAATTTAGCATAGAGGTCGTTTACGATGTCAGAAGAGCTGGAGCCCAAGCCGCCGGTCGAGCGCCACGCCATGTGGGGAGCGATGGCTTGGCTGCGTGACCTCTTGTTCAGCGTCGTAATCGCGATCGTCATGATCCTGTTTCTCTACCAACCCGTCAAGGTGGAAGGCACGAGCATGATGCCGACGCTCGAAGACCAGGAACGCATCTTCATCAACAAGTTCGTCTATAAGTTCGGCATCGGCGAAATCCAACGCCTCGATACGGTTGTCTTTTGGTTCCCGCGGGACCCTTCCAAGAGTTACATCAAACGCGTGATCGGATTGCCCGGCGATACGGTCGAAGTCCGGGAAGGCACTGTTTTTCTCAACGGTCAAGCTATGGATGAACGCTACGTCCCGCACGAATTCCGCGACGGGCTTACCCTGGCCCCCACCGTCGTCGACGACGAAAGCTACTTCGTCATGGGTGATCATCGCAGCTCTTCGAATGATTCTCGCGCGTGGGGGCCCGTTCATCGGCGCTACATTTACGGCAAGGCGGTCTTTGCATATTGGCCCTTAGATCGCCTCGGCATGGTCCATTAAGCTAACGCAGCGTGGCCCTCAGAAAGCGCAAATACCGCTCCCAGTCATAGGCCGTAATGTCGTGCTTGCCAGGCCGCAGGTGATAGGCCGTCCGCTCCGGCACGCCCAGAACTTCGTACACTTTCGACGCTTCGGTCAGTCCCAGCAGTTCGCCCAGCGGATCCGCCCAGAGATCCTCACTCGCACTGGCGACATACAAAGGGCGCGGGGCCGCCAGTGCCAGCAGCATGTGCGAATCCACCGGCAGTTCGTTCACCGACTGCGAGTAGCCCTTGAAGTTGCCCGTGAACCAATGGGGAAAGTTTTTATTCAAATCGGCGACATGCTCGCCAATGATGCGGCGCGAGATCGACGCGCCACCTTCGCCCGAGTCGTTCGAAATCACGGCCGCAAAACGTTGGTCGCTCGCCCCCGCCCATAACGCCGCCTTGCCCAGGCGCGAGTGTCCGGCCACGGCGATCCGCTTGCCGTCCAGATCCTTCTGCGTCAGCGCGTAGTCAAACATCCGGCTCATGCCCCACGCCCAGGCCGACATCGCGTTGGTCGTTTCGTCGGGCGGAAGCAAGGACAGAATCGAATCCGGCTTGCCGTCCTTCACGTCGGGGAAGAAGTCCGTGTAATGGGCCGTGATCACTGCGTAGCCGTGCTTAGCGAAGACTTCGAGCGGCCAACGGGAGTTTCCAGCCAGCACGGTCGAAATTGGCGTGAAGCTCAAGCAAACAACGGCCGGCACCGGCTTCTTTGCGCCAGGTGGCGTGACGATCAAAATGTTGATCGCCTTCTGCTTGCCCTGGCCGCTGAAGCTCAGCGTCACCTCGCGCCAGTTCGGGCCGGTGGCCTTTACGGTCGCGACCACCGGCAATTTCTCGGCGATCACCCGGCCGAAGACATGCGTTTCGTACAGCTTCAGAATCTCGGCCCGGCGCGCCGGCCAGGGCCCAGAGCCGAGCAGATCGGGCAACGTATAGGTGCCGGCTTTCGATTCGTCGTAATTCGTGTTCGGCCGCTGTGCGAACAGCGTCGCACTCAAGAGAAGGAAAAAGGCAAAGCGCATAACGATTGCCAGTGTATCGTTACTTGGTCGGTGTTATTTGACGGTGGCGCGAAGCCGGTGATATTCCGCCAGCACTTTGTTGACGTAGTTCTGCGTTTCGGCGTACGGCGGCGTGCCGTTGTAGCGGGCCACCGCACCCGCCCCGGCGTTGTACGCCGCCAGCGCGCGTCGAACCTGGTCCGGTTCGTTTTGATACTTCAACAGCAGATCGCGGAGCAACCGAGTGCCGCCTTCAATGTTTTGTTCGGCGTCGTGCGGGTCCACGCCCAACTCCCGCGCCGTATCCGGCATCAACTGCATCACGCCGATAGCGCCTTTGGGGGAAACGGCCTTCTGCTGAAACGCCGATTCAATCCGCGCGACACTTTTGACGAACTCCGGGGGTAGCCCCAACTTTCTGGCCGCGGCCTCCACCGGGTCAACCGGACGAATGGGCACCGGCACAGCGATCGGAGCCGGAGCAGCCTGGGGTGCAGCCGGCGATGGCGGCGCAACAATTTCTTCCCGGTCGGCCACCTGCGCGAGCGGAATCTCCACGGTCCCTTGCGCGGTATGCAACCGGAGCGCCCCGCCGAGCGACTCCACCCGCTCGGCCCGAATCGTAAACCCGGTGGAGAGTAGAATAACTTCGGCGGCCTGCATCGAAAGCCCGGAGAGGGCAAACATAACTGCAACGAGCCGCACACAACCATTGACGCACAGGAGAGTTCATCCGTGGAAATGAATCGTAGAATGTTTCTGGGCAGCTTGGCCGCCGCCTGCGCCGTTGCCGCCCAGGCCAAGCCCAACATCGTCCTCATCGTCGCGGACGACCTCGGCTACGGCGGCATCAGCGTCCAGGGCGAACGCGAGTTCAGCACGCCGCACATCGACTCGCTCGCCCGTGATGGCGTCCGCTTCACGAACGGCTACGTCTC
>JBKJLJ010000540.1:0-6417 GCA_046597015.1 Bryobacteraceae bacterium | reverse complement strand
CTTGAAACAGCACCTGTCGTTCGGTTGACCCAGTGGGTCGTAAGGCCAGCAACTGCTTCTCCAGCACTTGCTGAAAAACCGCCACCGATGGCGCCTGCCCCCAACCAGCGGCCGTCGCAGCCAACATCCCGAGAAGAAGCTTCATGGCTGGGAGCTTATCACTTCCCGCTACTCAGGTCCGGCTCCAAACCACCCTCAGCCAGTCTTGGCCCTTTCCCGCCATCCGTGCCGCCGTTCCTACTCCCGCATGGGTGATCATTTTCTCCTTCCGTTTCCGCCCTGCAGTATCGGAGACCTATCACCATGACCACACGATATTTGATCCCGGCGTTCTTGCTGGTGCTTCCTTTCGCGCAAGCCGCCGAGAAGCACCCCTGGGCCAACTTCAAGCCCGGCAGCTACGCCAAAATGAAGTCCACCACCACCGTCGGCGGTAACAAAACCGTTACCGAGATGACCCAAACCCTAATTAGCCTGGACGCCAAGAACGCCGTCGTCGAAACCGAGACGAAGGTGATGGGCCAATCGATGAAGAACCGGACCAATGTTCCTCTCCAGATTGCTGCCACCCCGGCCAATACGCCGGCGGGAAAGGCTCCGGTTGCCTCCAACGAGACCATCACGGTCGGCGGAAAGGCCGTCGCCTGTAAGTGTTATGAAATGGAGTCCGACGCGAACGGGATGAAGACAACCACCCGCGCTTGCTCAAGCGAATCCGTCCCCGGCGGAGCGGTCAAGGTCGTCTCAAAGTCCTCCGGCGCCGTCAAGATGGATTCGGTTTCGGAGCTCGTTGAGTTCTTGGCCAAGTAGCCGGAGGGCGCTCGACCCGCTCGCCGGGCTGGCGCGGTTTCCACAAAGCCCGTCGGCTTGCTGCGCTCGCGGACTTCCGCAAGAGCATACGCGGTCAGCGCCATCATAAGGCTCCCGCCTAGACTGCTTCCAACCTCCGCATCGCCTCCGTCGCCCGCCACCCGCTCTGCGAAGAAGGCGAGCAAGAGTTCCAATGCGGATCCGCCCGGTGAAGCGCTAGAATTAGGAAGTCAGAATACGTGCCCGGGTGGCGAAATCGGCAGACGCAACGGACTTAAAATCCGTTATCCTCACGGGTGTGCGGGTTCAAGTCCCGCCCCGGGCACCACACTCGATTGCCTGCATCTCCTAAGGCAACTCCCGCACCCGCACGCTCTTGAAGTAGAACACGCTCGTCGGATCATGCGCCTGCAGCGCAATCGCCCCGCCCTCGGGATCCAACTTCCGCCCCGGCCTTCCGGCCACCGGCGCCGCCGGTTCCGCCTCCGTAAAGTCCACCACCGTCTTTCCCTCCAACTGAACCGTAATCCGTTTCCCCCGAACCGCAATCCCCACTCGAAACCACTTCGTCTCATCCACCGGCGAAGTTGGCAAATCCACCACCCCGTACAAGCTCCCCGTCTTCCGCTTCTCCTTCGCCGTGCTGTTCAACTGAATCTCATACCCCTTCGAGAGCCGCATCGCCTCGCTATGCGTCGTCAAATCCGTATGCACGAAAATACCGGAGTTCGCGTTCGGTTCCCCGCGCACCACCGCCTCCAACTCAAAATTCTTGAACCGCGCCGGCTCCCCCTGCGCCGTCATCACAAACAGATGCGAGCTTTCCTTGGTCGCATGAGCTCGAATCGCTCCGTCCTTGACCGTCCAGGAATCGGGGTACAGGTTCGCCTTCCAACCCTGCAGATCCTTCCCGTTGAATAGCTCCCGCCACCCTTCCGCCGCGTGCAGTCCACTCAGCGCCACGAACGCCAAAATCACAAGAATTCTGCCCATCGCAAAAGAATACGCTAAACCGGTCACCTTTGTCTGATTTCTGTGTCTTCATTTTTAGGGGGCTCGCAGTAGCTAGCCCCCTCGCCAGGTAACGCAATGACCCGTACTCTCGCTCTCTCCATTCTCCTCGCTCTCCCCTCTGCCTTCGCCCAACCCATGGGCGGAGGCATGCACGGTCGCATGATGGGCAGACTGCCCGACTCGATCCTCTCCCCCACCAACCCATTGACCCCGGCCAAAATCGACCTCGGCCGCCTGCTCTTCTACGAGCCTCGCCTGTCGAAAAGCCACGACGTCTCCTGCAACTCCTGCCATAGCCTGGAAAATTACGGTGTCGACGGCAAGCGGGTCTCCGCCGGTTTCCAGGGCCAACTCGGCGGCCGCAACTCCCCCACCGTCTATAACGCCGCCGGACATCTCGCCCAGTTCTGGGATGGCCGAGCCACCGACGTCGAAGAGCAAGCCAAAGGCCCTGTCCTGAACCCGGTTGAAATGGCCATGGCATCCGACGCCGAAGTCGTCGCCACCCTCCGCGCTATTCCCGGCTATCGCGCCGCCTTCCAAAAAGCGTTCCCCGCCTCCTCGGAACCCATCACCTTCGACAACATGGCCCTCGCCATCGGTGCCTTCGAACGCAAACTCGTCACCCCCTCCCGCTGGGACCGTTTCCTCAACGGCGACTCGGCCGCCATCACCCGGGAAGAAATGGCCGGCCACCCCGAGTTCATGCACCAGGGCTGCGCTTCCTGCCATAACGGGGCCTACGTCGGCGGCCGCATGTTCCAAAAACTCGGCGTCGAGCAACCATGGCCCATCGCAACTGACCTGGGTCGATTCGAAGTTACCAAGAACGCAGCCGACCGGATGGTCTTCAAGGTACCCTCCCTTCGTAACGTCGAAAAGACGGGGCCGTACTTCCACAGCGGAACCGTCGCCACCCTGCCCGAAGCCGTCCGTCTGATGGGCCAACACCAACTCGGGGTGAAGCTCGAAGACCGCCAGGTCAGCCAGATCATCGCGTGGCTTAAAACGCTAACCGGCGAAATCCCGCTCGACTATATCCGTCGTCCGAAACTCCCGTAAAATCACGGGAGTGCCTACCTTTCGAATCGTGCTCTTCCTGGCTGCGGTGCTCACTCTTCGCGCCCAAAGCCCAATGCACTTTCAAACCGACTTCCCCCCCGAGGAGTTCGCCGACCGCTGGTCAAAAGTCTACGACCGCATCGGCCCCCAGGCGATCGCGCTCGTCCAAGGCAACGGGCTAGAGGGCGGCTTTACGTTCCCTCGCCAATCGAACGAGTTTTACTACCTCACCGGCGTCGAGACCCCCCACTCCTTCCTGCTCCTCGACGGTCGCACCCGTAAGGCCACTCTCTTCCTCCCGCCCCGCAATCGCCGCCTGGAACAAAGCGAAGGCCGGGTGCTTTCGGCCGACGACCCTGAACTGGCGAAAAAGCTCACCGGTGCCGACTCCGTCCAAAGCACCGCCACCATGCAGGGCGACTGGCTCAACAACCCCACTACGATCTACACGCTCCTTTCTCCTGCCGAAGGTGCCGCCCAGCAGCGCAACGAACTTCTCAGCGCCAACGCCGCCATCTCGCTCGACCCCTGGGACGGCCGCCTCGCGCGCGAACAACACTTCGCGAGCCTTCTCCGTCTGCGCCAACCCCGCGCCAAAGTTGAAGACCTCACCGCCATCGTCGACGAACTCCGCAGCCTCAAAAGCCCTCGCGAAATCGCCCTCATCAAACGCGCCTCGCAACTGGCTGGCTACGGCATCCTCGAAGCCATGAAAGCCACCCGCCCCGGCCTATTCGAATACCATCTCGACGCCGCCGCCCGGTACGTCTTCCTATCCGGCGGCGCGCGCCTGGAAGGCTACCGCTCCATCACCGCCTCCGGCACCCCCAATATCTGGAACGGCCACTACTTCCGCAACACGAGCCAACTCAAATCCGGCGACCTCATCCTCATGGATTTCGCTCCCGATTATCGGTACTATACAAGCGACGTCACCCGCATGTGGCCCGTCAGCGGCAAATTCAGCGCCGTTCAAAAAGAGCTTCTCGGCTTCGTCCTCGAATACCGCGACGTGGTCATCGCCCGCATACGCCCCGGCGTCACCGTCGACCAGCTCCGCGAAGAGGCCGCCATCGCCATGGAGCCGGTCTTTGCGCGCTGGAAGTTCTCCCAACCCAAGTATGAGAAGGCGGCCCGCACGATGGTCGAAACCGGCGGCGGCGTCTTCTCCCACCCCGTCGGCCTCGCCGTCCACGATGACGGTGCCTACCACCGCGGCCCCCTGCAACCCGGCCATGTCTTCTCCATCGACCCCCAACTCCGCGTCAATGACGAAAACCTCTACATCCGTTACGAAGACGTAGTCGTCGTTACCGCGAAAGGATGCGAGAACTTCACCGATTTCCTCCCCTCCAAACTCGAAGACATCGAAAAGGTAATCGGCGGCTCCGGCATTCTGCAGCAGTTCCCGCCCCGCTAGCGCTTCGTCTGTTTCGAAGGGCAAGCCGGTGCCGTCAACGAACCCCGCAGATTCGACCCGAAGCCGCTGGTAAAGCCGGGAGTCGAGCGATAGAAGACATCATCCACCACCCATCGGCCGTCTTCCGGGATCATTCCCACTTCGTCCTTCCATGAAAACGCCTGGCCATTCTCGGTGTAAGTGAAGGCAACGGGGATGCGGGCCTGAGCCGTAGCGTTCACCTGGAATCTCGAAAATCCTTCGAAATTACTCGTAAACAGGTCCCCTTCCACCCACGGCCCTTTGTCGTCCGGTTCCGCTTTGATGCAGCGAGCCTGCTCGGTCTGTGCCTTCCGAATCAGTGCTTGCAGACCCTTGCTGAGGTAAGGCGCCAACTGGGCGGCCTCCTTGGCGTTCGGCAGGCCGCTCAGCTTCAATTTCCGGTAGTGGTTATAGAACGATTCCACGGCCTGCACGGCGGACGACGGCTGACCCAAGCCAATGCAGGGGAACAGCAGAACGGCGGTGAAAAGGAGGGAACGAACCGGATTTATCATGGGGTCTCTCTGCTTGTAAGGGCGAAGAAGGACGCCAATTCCACTCACCGCCATCAGGCTTAGGCGGCAAACGACAGGCTCCGGATAACAAATGCGCTTGCTAGCATAGTTCCTACTGTGATTCGCCCCATTACCCTGCTGCTCCTTCTTAGCCTCCTCCTTTGCGGTTGTCGACAAACCGTCCTTGAACCGGTCCCGGACTGGGCATACCCCACCAATCCGGCGCCGGCGCCGGGACAGACTGCTCCCGCTCCTACCCCTGGGCCGTTCCGTATTCAGACGAGCAAGCTGTCCTTTGCCCGGCCGGAATTGACCAACTTGTTCAGCGCTCCGGACTGGCGCCCTGAAGATCATCCGGCCATGCCGGAGGTCGTCTCTCACGGCCGGCAGCCGGAAGTGCGGGCCTGCGGCTATTGCCACCTGCCCACAGGCAATGGGCGCCCGGAAAACGCGCGCCTCGCTGGTTTGCCGGTCGAGTACTTCGTCGACCAAATGAAGGCCTTTCGCGATGGGACAAGGAAATCCTTCGTTGCCGGACGAGCGCCGACCATCAACATGAGCAACACGGCAAAAGCGATCCGCGATGAAGAGATTCTGGCCGCCGCGAAATACTTCGCCGGTCTTCCGCAGCAGTCGTTCTTCCGCGTGGTCGAGTCGTCGATGATCCCGAAATCGAAAATCGCCGGCTGGCTCTTCAAGTTCGACCGCCAGAGTGGCCAGGAGCCGCTCGGACAACGGATTATCGAAGGCCCAGAGGATTTCGAGCAATTCGAACTCCGGGATCCAACCACCAAGTACATCGCTTATGTTCCGGAAGGAAGCATCGCTTTGGGGAAACGTCTGGCCGAGACATGGGGGGACAACAAAGAGCTCGAGTGCTCCAGTTGCCACGGGCCAGGCTATAAGGGCAAAGAGAATGTGCCCAATCTCGCAGGCCGCGCTCCCAGCTCCATCGTTCGTCAGCTTTACGACATGAAGTCCGGCGCTCGCCATGGCGGGAAGAGCTCCGAAATGGAAAAGGTCGTGAAGTATATGACGAATAGCGACATGCTGGCTCTCGCGGCTTACCTTGGATCGCTCACGCCGTAATCGCTCTCGTTACGCCCCGTCGCAATCATAACTATGACGCTGCACTCCGAAAGCCGTCGAGAATTGCGCTGACCGAGGCCCGATTCCACGTCTCGTTCACCGAAAGCAGAAAACGCCCGTTCACCGCTTCACCCACTACCACCCCCCCGCTCCGCAGCCGCTCCCGAAACCGCTTCGGATCGCCCTGCCGCAGCCGCAGCTCAAAGATGTTCGTGCCGTTCGGAATTCGCGTTATCACCATCCGGCCGTCCTGCTTCAACCCCTTGATTACCTCCTCCGACACCTTCACCGCCATCCGATACCGGTCCGAAAACCCATCCAAATAATAGTTGGAGACGGCGGCGGAAGGCCACGAGTGGCTCACTCCTCCGCCAAACATCCGGCGAGCGTGAAACAGATTTTCGAGCAACGCTCGCGGACCCGCCAGCATCGCCCCGCTGGCCCCATTGAAGTACTTGTACATCGAAATGTAGACCGTATCGAACA
>JBKJLJ010000517.1:0-4446 GCA_046597015.1 Bryobacteraceae bacterium | reverse complement strand
CGGGCGAATCGTTCTTCGCGCCGGCGGCGATCCAATCGCGGAAAAGTGCGATGTCCGCTTCGGCGAGAGCCGGCTGGGCCAAAGGCATGCGGGGCTTCATCGCGCCGGTGAGGTAGCGGACAGTCGCGCTTTCGTCGGGTTTGCCGGCGAGGAACGCGGGGCCCCGTTTCCCCCCTTTTTCAAAGGCTTCGAAGGTAGTTAAATCGAGATCGGATGCCTTCGAGGCGGGCTGGTGGCAGCCTTGGCACTGCTTTTGCAGGATGGGCTGAATATCGCGGTAGTAACTAGGGGCGGCGACCAAGGGGCCGACGATTCCGCAAAGGGAGAGCAAGACACGACGCATGGAACTTCCTTTCAGTGGCAAAGAGAAGTCTATCAAAACGGGCGATTCGAAGTTACCGCTTTTTGGGTTTGCTCTCTTCGCTTGCGGCGATGAGATTGTTGGTGACAGAGAACGCGGACGAGCCGTTGGCCTGGATCTCGGCGATGGTCCGGTCGCCGGTGTTGGCGACGACGCCTTCCAGGGTGACGTTGCCGTTCTTCACGATGATGTGAATGGGGTGAAAGCCTGGGGGAGGGTCCTGGGTAATGCCCATCGTGCGGCCCGCCAGAGACGGGAAAAGCGGGGTGCCGCGATTGGGATTGTAGCGAGCGAGTGCGGGATGGCCGTAAACGGCGCGATAGACCGCCAGCCGGATATCGTCGTCCAGAGGCGACAGCGGCAGCACTTCGATTTCGTTGATTACTTTTTCGACCCCTTCGATGGCCTTGACGACCCGTTCGGCATCCGACTTCAACGTGGGCCGCGAGGCGACTCCGCGCAGGTAGACCGTATAGCCCTTGATCCCGAAACGCAGATTGTCGAAAAGCCCGTACCGCGGCAACTGAATGAGTTCGCGTTGCACGTTCCGGGCTAAGGCCATCACGGCCTTTTCGTTGTTGACCGGAGCACGAGAGTCGCCGGGCTTTAAGCCACCGGCCTCCTGCGCATAAACCGAAATCGCCAGAAGACTGACGGCAAACAACCGCATGCGACTCTCCTTGTATCTAGAAGTTGACGATCGAAGCGAACGAACCGGGGTCGAGACTAGCCCCGCCGACTAAGGCGCCGTCAATTTCGGGCTGCGCCATCAGGGCGGTGACGTTGTCCGGTTTCACGCTTCCACCATAGAGGATCCGGGTGGCCGCCGCGGCGTTACCGCCAAATTTGGCTTCGACGCGAGCGCGAATCATGCGGTGCGCATCGGCGGCCATATCGGGGGTAGCGGTCTTCCCGGTGCCGATAGCCCACACGGGCTCATACGCGATGACGATCTGGGCGAACTGTTCCGGGGTCAGCCCGGCAATGCCCCCATCGAACTGCTGAGCGAGGACCGCTTCGGTCTCGCCCGATTCGCGTTCAGCCAGCATTTCGCCCACGCATACGATGGGCTTAAGGCCATGCGCCAAGGCGGCCTTCGTGCGTTCAAGCACCGTGGCATCCGTTTCGCCGAAGAACTGGCGCCGTTCACTGTGGCCGATGATGACCCACTCCGCGCCCGCCGCCTTGATCATGGGGCCGCTGATTTCCCCCGTGAAGGCGCCGTCGTTTTTCCAATAAAGATTCTGGGCGCCGATGCCGACGCGGGAGCCGGCCGTAGCCGCGACAGCCGCCGGGATGTCAATCGACGGCGGGCAGAGGACGATTTCGCAGTGGGTGGAGGTGGCCACCAGCGGAAGAAACTTCTCGAAAAAGGCAGTGGTTTCTGCCGGCGTTTTGAACATCTTCCAATTGCCGGCCATAACGGGGGTTCTCATAAGCTGTGTAAAAAACTGGTTCCTTGGGCGATTTGCACGCCGAAATTTTCGGCGACCGTTTGGCCGATGTCGGCCAGAGTCGCGCGGGTGCCGAGGGCGGTGGGGGCACCGCCGAAGACGAGCAGCGGCGTGTATTCGCGGCTGTGGTCGGTGGACGGGGTGGTGGGATCGCAGCCGTGGTCCGCCGTAAAAATGACGAGGTCGCCGGGTGCGAGCGCGGCCAGAAGGCTCGGCACCCAGGCGTCGCACTCTTCGAGCGATCGGGCGTAGCCTTCGACGTCGTTGCGATGCCCGAAGAGCATGTCGAAATCGACGAGATTGACGTAGATCAGGCCCGTCCTGGTATCCGCCATGGCCGCCAGCGTTTTGGCCATGCCGTCGACGTTGGTTTTGGTTTTGTCGTAAAGCTGGATCCCGCGGCCGAGGAAGACATCGAAGATTTTACCGACGGAGTGGACGGTAACTTTGTGCGCCGCGAGTTGGTCGAGCAACATGCCGGGGGCGGGGGGCATGGCGTAATCCTTTCGATTGGGGGTGCGTCGGTATGCGCCAGATTCGCCTTCAAACGGCCGGGCAATAATGCGGCCGATGTTCGGCAGCATTTCCCGAGCAATTTCACAGATCTTGTAGAGCTCCCAGAGCGGGATCACCTCCTCATGCGCGGCGATCTGGAAGACGCTATCGGCGGACGTATAAATGATCGGCGAGCCGGTGCGAACGTGTTCATCGCCGAGTTCGGCGATGATCTCGGTGCCGGAAGCAGCCTTATTGCCGAGGGTGCCGCGGCCGATGCGGTCCTCAAAGGCTTTCATAAAGACAGGGTCAAAGCCTTGGGGATAGAGCGGGAGCGGCTTATCGAGATGGATGCCGACCATCTCCCAATGACCGGTAGTAGTGTCTTTGCCGGGGGAGGCCAGGGTGCACTTTCCATAGGCGGCGGTGGGGGCGGCAACGGGACCCACGCCGGGGATCGGGGCGATATTGCCCAGGCCGAGGGCGGCGAAGTTCGGCAGGTGCAGCGGGCAGAGCCGGGCGATGTTGCCCAGGGTGTTGGAGCCGGCGTCGCCATAGGCGGCGGCATCGGGCATTTCGCCGATCCCGACCGAGTCGAGCACAATCCAGATGACGCGATTGAAAGCCATTATTCTTTGATTATCCGCTGGACGCGCTCGGTGAGCGAGTCGACGAAGCGTTCGGGAATGAACCCGTTCATGCGGCTGGCAGGTTCGCCGCGTTTATTGAGAATAATGGTCGACGGGATGGAGTTTACCCCGAGTAGCCGGGAGAGGCCGCCTTCGAAATAAACCGACTTGTTCCATTGGTTCTTTTCAAGGAACGGGGCAACCAGAGAGCGATCTTCGTCTGTGTTGATATTCAGGAACACGACGTCGGAGCGATCGTTGAAGCGTTCTTTGACCTTCTCATACAGAGGCTGCTGAACCCGGCAGGGGCCGCACCAAGTGGCCCAAAAATCGAGGACGACCACCTTGCCCCGGAGGGAGGTCAAGTCGAGGGTATTCCCGCCGACGCCGCTCACGATGTAGTCGCCGACGGTGGTTTTTAGGGCGTTGGGATCGATGGCCCGGAGGCGGGCAAGCCGCTGTTTGCCGCGTTCGACGGCGCGGTCGTGGGCAGCGAGCATCACGTCGCCGAGGCCCTTTTCGTCGGGGTGGGATTTGCGCCACTCGGCGCGGAGCAAGGCGAGGTCGGCGACCCGCTCGGCTTCCTGGGAGACGACGAAGGCCTCGGCGTAAGCCGTGACGGCTTCGGGATCATTCTGGGCCGAATGGGCCATGCCCAGAGCCCGCGACGCCTCCGGCGTTGGGTTGGCCGCCATGGACTGTTGCGCGAAACTGATCGCCGCGGGAATCTTTTTCATCGCCAGGTGAGCTTTGCTCTGGTAAAGGAGCGCGCGGCCGAGGCCTTGGTCGAGTTCAGCGCGGGTCTGCCAGCGCATCTTTTCTCCATTTTCCAGGGAACGAAGGCTCTTTTCGTATTTGACGGCGTAAGGGAGTGCCTTTTCAGGTTTACCGGCAAGGAGTAGTCCGCGGGAGACCGCGTCAAGCATGGCGAGATCCTGAGGATCCTGAGCAAGAATCAGCTCGCCGTATTGCACAATGCGAGCGTTGTCTTTCGTTTCCAGAGCGGACTTGGCGATCGCCCGTTCGAGTTCGAAGCGGGAAGCGGTTTTGGGGTACTTCTTCAGATGGAGTTCGAGCGCGTTGAGAAACTCGTGGGAGGAGTTGCCAGCTTCGGCGAGAGCGTTCGAAAGCTCCTGCTGTTCGGCGGGGGGCAGAGTGCCTTGAGCCAGCAGGATGCTGGTGCAGAAAAAAACGAAGATCTTCATGGCTTGGGCGTGGTTTCGGCGCGGAAGGCGTTGACCAGGAAGGCGGCGCGATCGCGGGCTATGTTGAGGTAGGACTCGTTTTTCACGATGCGTTCCAGGGTTTTGTAGAACTGTTCCGGGGCGACGATGCGCTTGCGCTCCCAACTGGACTGCAGCAGGAGCAGAGCCTTGTTGACTCCGAGTTTGTCGAACCGAGCGGAGCGTTCCAGGTTGATGCGGTGGCTCTCGGTTTCCGCCATGCGTTCGAACCAATCGTGGAGAGCTTGCGCGTCCAGATCCTGGGTGTAGTTAAATTTGGTTTC
>JBKJLJ010000333.1:0-11214 GCA_046597015.1 Bryobacteraceae bacterium | reverse complement strand
GATTAGCCCGACGGCGAATACGCTGTACACGATCACGGCGACGAACACGGTAGGAAGCATTAGTTCGACCGTCGGGTTGAACGTGCGTCCGGCTCCGC
This sequence comes from Bryobacteraceae bacterium, assembly GCA_046597015.1. Classification (GTDB taxonomy): domain Bacteria; phylum Acidobacteriota; class Terriglobia; order Bryobacterales; family Bryobacteraceae. The sequence goes on along the minus strand of JBKJLJ010000333.1, from coordinate 11,116 downwards.
CAGTTCCGACGCCGGGTCCGACGATCGCTTGTTCGGTTAGCCCGACCTCGATAACGACGCCGGGAGAGGCTGTAACGTTGAGCTTCACGGCGCAGAACACCCGGGTGGTCACCTACAACGGGTTAGGCACTTCGAGCGGGATTGTGGTGCGTCCGACTGGCACGACGACCTATACGCTGATTGCCTATGGGGCGAATGACGTGACAGCGCAGTGCCAAACGACGGTGACTCTATCGACGGCGACTGTGATCCGGCCAATTGCGGATCCCGGCTCGAACGTCGAATCGATCTACCGGCAATTGACCATCAGCGGAGTTAACTCGAGTGATCCGGATGGGCTCCCATTGACCTACCAATGGCGGGCTCTAGAGCGCTCGGCTGTGGTGTTAGACCCCACTTCGGCGACGACTCGGGTGCAGCTTGGGGAGCAGTTTGGCCCCTATGCGTTCGAGTTGACGGTGACCAATAGCAAAGGGATCAGCGCCTCCAAGACGGTGACCATAAACTTTGTTAAAACCACCGTTCGCTAGCTAGAAGCGGTTCGTACGTTTAAAAAGAAGGCCAACCGCGATGAGCGGTTGGCCTTCTGCTTTTGGTGAAGGGGGGAAGCGGTGCGCAAGAGCTATCCGGGACGGAAAGAGACGGAGCGATTGTGGTTGATGCCTCCAACCGAGGGGGACGCGGATGCGGTAGCGGAAGCGTTGCGGGCGAGTTTGGCACAGTGGCAGCGGTGGACGGCGGCGGCGCCAACGAAGGCGGTGGAAGAGATGCGGAAAGTCGCGGCGGCAGCAGGACGGAGCAACGCGCGCGGAGACAGCTTCTGTTGGCGAATGGTCGAGAAGTCCAGTGGCGCGTTGGTGGGGGGAGTGGATTTGCATTCGATTGGCTGGTCGATACCGCGCTGCGAGATTGGTTATTGGGGAGCTGAACGGTGGGTAGGACAAGGGTTGGTAACGGAAGCAGTGCGGGAGATCTTGCGAGTGGCGACCGGGGAGCTAGGGATGGCCCGGGTGGAGGCGCGATGCGATGGACGAAATGAGGCGGCCCATCGGCTGGCGGAACGGGTAGGAATGCAGCGGGAAGGACGACTGCGGAAGTACGAACGAGATCCTGCTGGGGAGTTGTGCGACATCGTCATCTTCAGCGCCGTGATATAACAGTCGGCGCGATGCGAATTTTCTTTCTTTTTTTTTTGATGACGGTGGGGTTAGCGGGCCAGTCTGAGCGAAGCGAAGTCTGGCTGTTTGACCGGCTGGACCGGTTGGGTGAGCATAAGACGCGGGTCGAGGGGAAACCACGGGTGATCGCTACACCGAAGGGGAAGGCGGTCGAGTTTGATGGGCAAAAGGATGCCTTGTTTGTCGACGTTCATCCGCTGGCCGGGGCGAAGACCTTCACGTGGGAAGTGGTTTTTCGCCCTGCGTCAGGAGGTAAGGCCGAACAACGGTTCTTCCATCTCCAGGAGACCGGAGTACAGACGCGGCTGCTGTTTGAAACTCGGCTGATCGACGGGAAATGGTGCCTGGATAGTTTTGCGGCGAGCGCCTCCGGGTCTAAGGCGCTGATTGACCGGACGAAATTGCACAGTTTGGATGAGTGGCACCATGTGGCGATGGTCTACGACGGCAAGGAGCTTCGGCATTACGTGGATCGTAAGCTGCAAGGTTCGGCGGCGGTAGAATTGGCCCCGCAAGGGCAAGGCACGTCGTCGGCCGGGGTGCGCATCAACCGGGTGGATTATTTTAAGGGCGCGATTCGAGAGACGCGGATGACGCGTGGGGCATTAGCCCCAGAGGCGTTTCTTCCGTTACCCTAATTGGGCAGGGACGCGGTGATGGTGGCAAACGAATCGACGATATACCGGTTGGTGGCGGCGACAGCAGCGGCGACGTCGTTATCGATAACCGGGGTGGTCACCTTGACGAGCGAGGTATCGGTTCGATTCTCTGTGATCGCATCAATGACGACGTAAACCTTGGCTTTGTACTCGCTGGCGATGACGCGCCCATGGGATTGGTACCAGTAGGCAACCACGCTCTTCGACTCGCCCTTCTGAACGACGTACTGGTTCATTTCCAGGCCACCTTGAACACCGGGGACCGCCAGGCGGACAATTTCATGATGCTCGGAAACCCAACCGTTGCCAGGTAGGCAATTCTTGGGAGAGTGGGGAGCAACCCCGCTTCGCTGACTTTTGAAGTAGGCGATGAATAGACTAACTGGATGAGGAGTTTTACCGTCGACGTAGAGTCGGCTCAAGCTATCGGTAGCCTTAAGAATTTCCTGGACCTCTTTTTCAATGGGATACTCGCCGACCATTCGCCAGGAGCCGATGGTCGAAGGAAGGCTCGCCAGGGGAGCCAGATTGGGCTGGTATTCGGCTCGGCGATTGATAAAAAACGCTCCGACTGCCTGAAGGCTCAAGAATGCTGTGAAGACGATGACGGAAGTGGAGGAGAAGGGGTTCAACGGGTGACCATCCTGGCGAGACGTTTAAACAAGCCATGCGCAGCGACCATCAAGGTCAAGGCGAAAACGAAAATTACCCAGCCTTCGAGGCTGTGGAAAAAGCCTTTGGCCAACTCCGGGTTGTACTCGCTCAAAATGCCGGTTAGAGACACGCGAAACGAGTTTGCCGCGATGGCGATTGGGATGGTGGAAGCAAAGATTAGGCACCGCATCCAGACCCGGTGTTCGTCAAACCAGTAGCCATAGACGAGGGACAAAAACGCGAGCGACATTAAGGATCGAATGCCGCTGCAGGCTTCGACGACGGAGAGTTTTTGACTGGCAAGTTCGAGCACGTTGCCATCGCGAAGGACCGGGATGCCTAGGGCGCTTAAGGCGACTTCAGCAACGGAACTAGCGAAAAGCTGCAAGGGAAAGGTGATTCGGCTGTAGACAATTGCCGGCAGCGGAATCATGAAGCAAAGCATCGCTATGAGGAATACGACCTTCTTCAGAAGAGGCCAGCCTCCGAGTAGGAGCACAGCCCCGACAATCGAGACGAGAAAAGCGCTCCGTTGTAGAAACAGCTCAGCCCCTAACATTCCCACGGCCATCTGAGCGGCACCCCAGAGGAGCAGAACGAGGCCGACCCAACTTGGCTGTGGGGTGACGGCGAGCAGTTGCTGGCGTCGCTCCCAGGCGACGTATAAGGCCGCAAAGGGAACAAAGAATCCATGCGACATATCGTCGTCGTTATTCCATTGCTCTGCCATGGGGATCAAGATTGGCAGGTAAGTTAGAAGCAACAAAACTGCGCACCAAGCGAGAAGAACCCACGGGATGGGAGTGCTCGGAGAAGGAGACTCTTCACGGAGAGTTTTTTCTACTTGGGTCGACATCAGCTCATCTTTAGTAAATCATATTTTAAGGAAATCCGTGGGTCGCAGGGATGCAGCTAGTACGATCCCCGAACTTCGCCGATGCGGTGAAGGATCATCATATTGGTGGTACCGGAGCGCCACATAGGTTGTCCGGCGACTAGAATGACCGTATCGCGAGGCTTGAGCAGTCCCCGCTCGAGCAGAGTTTGGTCCATCACGGTAAGCATTTCCTCCGTCGTTGGAGCTGTCTGGGTAACTAGGACGCGAACTCCGTAAATCAGGGCGAGTTGCCGGGCCACGACATCCGAGTTAGTAAAGGCATAGATCGGAACGGGAGGTCGATAGCGGGCGATGAGGCGGGCGGTGGAGCCCGAAGTGGTCATGACAACGATGGCGGCAACGTTGGCCGACCGGGCGGAGTGGTAGGCGGCATCGGCGAGAATTTCAGCGATGCTGGGATTGATGCGGGGAGGCAGGTCCTGGTAGCCGCGGGGGCGGATGGACGATTCGGTTTCGACCGCGATGCGGGCCATGGTGGCTGCGGACTCGACCGGATACTTTCCAGCGGAGGTTTCCGCCGAGAGCATGACGGCGTCCGTACCGTCAAAAATGGCGTTGGCTACATCGCTGACCTCGGCGCGCGTAGGAACGGGGCTCTCAATCATCGATTCGAGCATTTGCGTGGCCGTGATGACGAACTTTCCGGTCTGTCGGGCGCGCTCGATAATCGACTTTTGAATGAAGGGAACCTTTTCAAACGCCATTTCGACGCCCAAATCACCGCGGGCAACCATGACGCCGTCAGACTCGGCGAGAATCTCGTTGAGTTGTTCCCAAGCTTCGGGCTTTTCGATTTTAGCGATGATCGGAAGCATGTGCTCCTTTTCTTCGAGATAGAGCCGCAGGCGGATGACGTCGGTTGGCTTGCGAACGAAAGAGAGCGCCACGTAGTCGACGTTGTTATCGATGCCCCATTGCAGATCGGCCATGTCCTTGCGGGTGAGCGAAGGGGTAGAGACATTCACCCCGGGGAGGTTGATTCCTTTCTTGTCGCCGATCCATCCGCCGGCGTGGACAACGCAATGGGCGCAGACACCGTCGGTCGAGAGAACGCGAAGTTCCACGGTGCCGTCGGCGATCAGGACGCGATCGCCGGGAGAGACGTCCCGGGCGAAGTTTTGATAGACCGTCGAAGCGCGGCGGTTGTTGCCAAGGCATTCTTCCGTTGTAATGTCGAACGGTTCGCCGTTGGCCAAGAGGACCTTGCCTCCATCGAACAGTCCGAGGCGAATTTTGGGTCCTTGGAGATCGAGCAGAACCCCGACTGGAACATTGAGTTCCACGCTGAGTTCGCGAACGAAGCGGAGCCTGCGTGCGTGATCTTCATGGACGCCATGGGAGGCATTGAGTCGGAAGACGTCTACTCCGGCAGCGAACAACTTCGCGATCATCTCTTTCGTGTCGGTCGCCGGACCGAGCGTCGCTACGATTTTCGTTGTTCTCATGAGTGGTGTTGGGTATCGGAACCAGGGGCAAGTAGGGTACCCTGATGGTTCTATTATGCCGATTCATCAAGCTCTGATCCTAGCGATTCTCCAAGGATTAACAGAGTTTCTTCCTGTGTCTAGCTCGGCCCACCTGGCGATGGCACCTTGGTTGCTCGGCTGGAAGGACCAAGGGCTTGAGTTCGACGTTGCGTTACATATCGGCACGCTCCTGTCGGTGTTGGTGTATTTCTTCAAAGACTGGACGCAAATTCTTGCGCAGGCAGCCGGTGGACGTTGGGGTAACGATCCGCAGTTGGCGCGAAACCCGAAATTGCTGTGGTACTTGGTGGCGGGAAGTGTGCCGGTGGCGGTGGCCGGTTTATTGTTCAAAGACGCGGTGGAAACCACGCTGCGGAGCCCGTACGTTATTGGAGTGATGGCGATCCTGATAGGTTTGGTGATGTACGGGGCCGAGCGAGTCTCCAAACAGCGACGCGATTTGGGCGAGTTGACGCTGTTTGACTGCGTGTTCATTGGCACGGCCCAGGCCCTGGCAATCGTGCCGGGGACATCGCGAAGCGGCGTGACGCTGGCGGCGGGTTTGTTTCGGGATTTAGATCGGGCAGCGGCCGCGCGGTTCAGTTTCCTGCTGTCGACCCCGGCGGTGGGGGCGGCGGCGGCGAAAGCGGTGTTGGATTTACGTAAGCACGGGTTGGCGGAGGACATGCGGCTGCCGATGTTGGTGGGAATCGGGGTGAGCGCGCTGGTTGGATTTGCCGTGATTGCGTTTTTTCTGAAATTTTTGCGGACGAATTCGATTCGACCCTTCGTGATCTATCGGGTGGCATTCGGGTTGTTTGTGATTGGCTTGGCGGCTTCGCGTGGCTGGTAAATTCCCATTCCGGCTGGGAGTCTGGCATACTGAGAGGGCTCTGATTATGGCGCGGCTTAAACGCGCATGGACATTTTGAAACCCTCGGCCAATAACCGGCTGAACGAAATCACCGGAATTGTGTGTGTTGCGATTGGCCTGTTTTTAGTACTTAGCCTCGCGTCATACCACCCAGGCGATCCTTCGTGGAATACCGCGACGGGAGTAGAGCGAGCGACGAATTGGACGGGGCGATTTGGCGCAACGCTCGCCGACCTGATCTACAGCTCGCTGGGGCTGGCGTCTCTCCTCGTTCCGGTGCTCGTGCTGGCGACGGGAATCCAGCGTATGCGTCATAAAGCGATTGAGGTGCCCGTAATTCGGGTGACCGGGGCGATTTTGCTCGTCGGGGGGATCTGCACAATTCTTTCGCTGCTGCCGGTTTGGCGCCCGTTTGAGGGTACCGTGCCGTCCGGTGGAATTGTAGGTTTGGCCTTGGCGAGTTATTTGATCGGGAATTTTAATCCGGTCGGCGCGGCGATGATCACTTTAACTAGCATCGTCTTATCGCTTTACTTGGTGTCGAAGTTTTCGATGGAGGTGGTCTATCGCTGGTTTGAAGGGCCGACGGCTTGGTGGCTAGGGCGGGTGACAGTTTGGCGCAGTTGGCGGGAAGCGCGGCGCATGGCCGCTAAAGCCAAACAAGCCGAGTCGCGAAGCGCCAAGCGGAATGCAGTGGAGCGGACGGCCCCGGCAGTGGCAAGCGACGAGGAACGAATTCCGGTCGTGCCCTTGAGGGAGACGAATCTGCCATGGAAGTCAAAACAATCCGTGCCCGAGGCGGCGGCTCCCGTAGAGGACGAGGTCGAGGAGCTAGAACGCGAGGAGGAGATTCCGATTCGAGCCCTGGAGGAGCCACCCTGGGAGACTCCGTTAGCGCCGAAGCCACCGGTGGAGGTGGAAACGGGTCGGCGGCGGAAGGAGAAGTCGGGTCGGGCATACATTATGCCGGCGACGTCGCTATTGAACGAAGTTCCGGCGCGTAATCCCTACGACGAACAGGAGTTGAAAGAAACGGCGGCCAAGATCAAGTCTAAGTTTGAAGAGTTTAATGTGCTGGGCTCGGTGGTCCAGATTAATCCGGGTCCCGTGGTGACGACTTTTGAATACAAGCCTGACGCGGGGATCAAGTACAACCGGATTACGAACCTGGCGGAGGATTTGTGTTTGGGGCTGCAATGCGAGAGTGTGCTGATTGAGCGCATTCCGGGAAAGCCGACCGTCGGGATCGAAGTTCCAAACAAGCGGCGCGAATTGATTAGCTTGCGGCAGGTTCTGGAAAGTGAAGAGTTCCAGAGTTCGCCGTCGAAGCTGACGATTACGATGGGGAAAGATATCAGCGGGCGGATCAAGGTGGCTACCCTGGACACGATGCCGCACGTTTTGATTGCGGGATCGACGGGCGCGGGTAAGAGCGTCATGTTGAACACGTTAATCATGTCGCTCCTGTATAAATCAACGCCGGACGAGGTCAGGTTGATCATGGTGGACCCGAAGCGGGTGGAACTTGGGATTTACGAAGGGATTCCTCACTTACTAACACCGGTGATTACCGAGCCCAAGAAGGCGACTTATGCGTTGCGCAATGCGGTGTTGGAGATGGAACGGCGGTTGAAGCTGTTGGCGGCTCAGAGCGTCCGCAATATTGAGCAATACAACAAGAAAGTCCGTCAGTTGATGGCGACGCCGCGGAGCCTATTTGATCAGGAGGAGCCGAATCCGGAGTTGGAAGAGTTGCGACCTCTTCCCTTCCTCGTCATCATTATCGACGAGCTGGCCGACTTGATGATGCTCGAACGAGCGGGCGTGGAAGAGAGTGTGACCCGCCTGGCGCAGATGGCTCGCGCGGTCGGCATCCATTTGGTGCTGGCGACTCAGCGACCCAGCGTGGACGTGATTACCGGTCTGATTAAGGCGAATTTTCCGACGCGGATCAGCTTTCGAGTGGCCACGCGGGTCGACTCCCGGACGATTCTCGACAACATGGGGGCGCACTCGCTGCTGGGCAAAGGGGACATGCTCTTTCTTCCCCCCGGTACGGCTCGTTTAATCCGTGTCCATGGGGCCTATGTGAGTGAAACGGAGACGTCAGCGGTAGTTGACTATTGGAAGAAGCAGGCCGAGCCGGACTACGACCAGAGCTTCCTGATGGCTCCTCCGAGTGAAGACGGCGAAAGCGACGGCGGCGAAGAAATTCTCGATGGGACCGAGGATCCGCAGTATCGGGAAGCGACACGAGTGGTTTGTGAGCTGGGCAAGGCTTCTACCTCCGTGTTGCAACGGCGACTCCGACTGGGCTACGGTAGGGCGGCAAGAATTCTGGACATGATGTATCGCGACGGGATCATTGGGCCGCCGGACGGCAGTCGGCCGCGGGAAGTCCTGAAAAGCCCGGATTGGCTTGACGAAGTCGACGATCAAATCCGCTAGACTTAAGGAATGCGCTTGATTGGATTCGTTTTTTTGCTAGCGAGCGGCTTGACGGCTGCGGACCCGATTGTTTCGGCGTTTAAGACCCGGTATCAGACAGCCAAAATGAACTTTGTCGAATCGGCGGAGGCCATGCCGGCCGATGCGATGGATTACCGGCTAACCCCGGATCAGCGTAGTTTTGGCGATTGGATCAGTCACACCGCCGGGATGAACTACAGCACGTGCGCTGCGATGGCGGGCAAGACGTCGCCGGCCAATGATTCTGCTAAAGCTAAGACGAAGCCGGAGGTTCAGAAAGTTATTCAAGAGTCGTTTGCCTATTGTGATTCGATTATCAACACGATGACGGACTCTCAGGCAATGACGGAAGTGACAATTGGCACGCGAAAAGTGATGCCGGTTGATTCGATGATTGGCTACATCGCAAACCTGAATGCGCACTACGGAAATATGGTTGGCTACATGCGGATGAAGGGCGTCGTACCGCCCTCCACCGCCCGTAGTGCCAAGAAGAAGTAACTAATTGTTTTGTGCTGGATACCGAATGACGGTCAAGTTTCGGACAATTACGCTAGCTCCGCCTGCAGTTTGACTAACCGACCCGGACACGGCTATAGCCAATCCGGCTTGATACGGATCCGACGCTGATACCAGACTGGTCAAAGTCGCTCCGGTGCCGTTAAAGTGTTGCGAAGACAGCGTCGTACCATTGGTGTATAGTACGCCCTGCCCTCGCAGGGCAAACATCGCATCGCCAGGCCCGAAAGTCCTTTGTGCGATCTGAGCGGATCCCCACCGGGCGGCTACGGTCCAGGGGACCGCGGTTCCGACCTGTTCCGCATCGACGAGGACTTCTAAACGATCTCCCGTTTGGAGCAGTCCTCCCGGGATGTCACAGGTTGCGATGACCGTCGAGGCAGTGGACGAATTCGAGGTTCCCTCTTTGGCACAGATAACCTGCGGCGTCGTGTGAGTCTGGCCTCCCTCATGTGATTTTCTCGCCTTCGAAGTTGTATTCCACCAGGCGTCCCCATCGATACGAGTAGGCGGGTCGCTTGGCATTCCAGTGTCCCGCCAAGATGCCCGGGCCGTACCCGGCAATACTTGCACGGCCGGCGAAATGATGGTGCCTTCGCTATCGATGCGAGCCAGATCGCCGCCCGAAGCGTCCTGCCATCGATGCAACGGTAAACCATTCTGCGCGGACCCAGACCGGACGATCACTGAAGTGGAGCCCGCCTGATCCTGAACATTGAGCGTGCCATCAGTGAGACTCGATCCAACCGATAACTTCCGTCCAGTGCTATCCCATCGCAGTTGAAACGTATTTTCAGAAAAATTTCCGGCCGAGTTCACAAAGGGAATAGCTCCTGGTTGAAATCCTGTATAAAGGCAGGTATTCCAAATGGCATCGACGCCGTTGGAGGTTAGGCACCGGCCAGCCGCCCCGAGAGGTAACTTCGTCCAGCTTGGGGAAGTGCCTTGGCCAACGATTAGATCACCCCGAGTGACGGCGGCGGGCGTCGCATCCGCGTGTTGCGCACCGAGCAAGGAATGACCGGCCGGAGTCCGAGCGTCTGTCAATCGAACATCACTTGTCGTAACGAATTTATTGGAGGCCGACGGAACACCCGCTGTACCGGATAGAGCGGCCTTTTCCGCGGCCGTTGGATCATTTGCGCTGGTGTGGGTCGGAAAGTTCAAGGCAAGCTTGCTTTCGACAATGCCAGCCACCGCAGAAAGATTGTTGTTGGAGATGACTCCAGCCGCAATCTGGGGATTGGGGTAATTTCCGGTTAGGGCACCTCCGGCGGCCGACGTTGGATTACTCGCCGAAGCCGTTCGAAAGGAGGCTCGGAAGACGTCTCCTGTTCGAGGGGTCGACGCTGCAAGCATCGTGACCGAATTCGCGTTGACGGTAAAATCGACGCCCGGGGAAAGGGCGATCCCATTCACGAGCAGTTCCAGGCTCGAAGCTGGTGACGGCGTATCGCTAAGTCCGAATACCGTATTCGATCCATTAATCGCCCCCGAGGGAATTTCGCTATCGACAAAACCGGGACCCGAGTAACCACCACCTCCCGAGCCGCAAGCGGAACTGGTCCCATCGACGCGGACGCAATCGGTCAAGTTGCCGGTGACCGCTTCGAGTCCTCCGGTAGCACCCGTTCGAATCGCCCGATTCGAGGCATAGCCGAGACCTTGTACCGGTCGAGCGGCTAACTCGGCGCTCAGGCCTGGAATATCAGCAATTTCAATCCCCGCCGGCGGCAACGTTCCGCCCCCCGTTTGCTGGCCGACCGCGATGCGAATCGCGGCCAAATTTACCGCTGGGGCACTCGGAGGTACTGCCCAAGTTTCGGAAAATTGAATCCGACCGTCGCTATGATAGCGCACGTAATAATAAGCTCCAGAGCTTGCATTCGTAGTTGGCACCAAACGAACGCGCAAATTGCCATCGACGATGGCAATAGTCAAACTCTGGGTTGCAATCGGAACCTGATTTGCGGCTTGGAATGTTTTCCATTCAATGTAGGCAACGCCATTAAAACGCGTCCCATCGGCTTTATAGATAACATCCTGAATTGTGGTTAGCGGCGGACCGGCTATTGCACGCTCCGCGATCAAACCAAAAAGTAAAAAGTGGAACACGCAAGTCCACAGCTTCGATCCTCGCATTATCGGGGCCTCCCCAAAAGAAAAGCCCGCATCCGAGAAAACCCGGGCGGGCTGCAAACTACTGTTCGCTGGCTTAAATCTACACTGTCGTTGTCAACGAATCCGACCTTACCTTCTTACGGGATAAGCTGTAAACTGTTTATTTTGTTTATGTTCCGAGTATCATAATTATTTCAACACCCTGTGAACGCATAAGTTCTCATCCCTGTCGCGGGCCGAAATAGCCTCTCTCGCAGCCCTCCAGCCCGGGCCGCGAG
>JBKJLJ010000302.1:0-4119 GCA_046597015.1 Bryobacteraceae bacterium | reverse complement strand
GCAGACTTCCCGGAACACCTGGAAGCCGCGCTGCAGCTGGTTGCGGTCATAAGTGCCGAACACGCCCGCGAAGCTCCAGGCCTCCTTGGCGATCTCGGGAGTGGAATGGCCTTCCTGCGCCGAAGCCGGTGCCGGAGCCAGGGCCATGATGATGGCCACGGCCAGGGCGCCCAGTATGCTTTTGGTCTTGATCATTGCGGCCCCGGGCATCAGTGCGAGTTTGCGGCTGCGGCGGGACTGGCCCCGCTCGTGGCCGGCGGCGTCTTGAGGACAGATTCGGAGATCGACGCCGGCAGTGGCCGGGGCGTCTCGAAACGTCCGAGAAGCGGCAGGATGACGATGAAGTACAAGAAGTAGTAGGCCGTGCAGATCTTCGAGAAAGTCGGCACCGGCAGCCCGATCACCGTGCCATCGGCCGGCGCGGAACCGAGATAGGCCAGCATCACGAAGTTGATCACGAACAGCCAGTAGAACCACTTGAACATCGGCCGGAACGTGCCCGACCGCACCTTGCTCGTATCGAGCCAGGGCAGGAAGAACAGGATCAGGATCGAACCACCGAAGGCGATGACGCCGAGCAGCTTGCTGTCGAGGATGAAGTTGAAGTCGATGGCGCGCAGGATCGCGTAGAACGGCAGGAAGTACCACTCCGGCACGATGTGCGTCGGCGTCACCAGCGGGTTCGCCTGGATGTAATTGTCCGGGTGTCCGAGGATGTCGGGCGCAAAGAACACGAACCACGCGAAGGGGATGCAGAACACCACGATCGCGAAGAAGTCCTTCATCGTGTAGAACGGGTGGAACGGCACCGTGTCGCGATCGCTCTTCACCTCGACGCCGATCGGGTTGTTGTTTCCCGGCACGTGCAGCGCCCAGATATGGAGCCCCACCACTGCCGCGATGATGAACGGCAGCAGGTAGTGCAGCGAGAAGAAGCGGTTGAGCGTCGGGTTGTCGACCGCAAAGCCGCCCCGCAGCAACTGCAGCAGCGGATCGCCGACCACCGGAATGGCAGCGAAGATGTTGGTGATCACCGCCGCGGCCCAGAAACTCATCTGGCCCCAGGGCAGGACGTAGCCGAAGAACGCCGTGGCCATCATCAGCAGGAAGATGATGACGCCGAGGATCCACAGGATCTCGCGCGGCGCCTTGTACGAGCCGAAGTACAGCCCGCGGAAAATGTGCATGTAGACCGCCGCAAAGAACATCGAGGCGCCCACCGCATGCGTCGCCTGGATGATGCGGCCCGAGTTCACGTCGCGCCGGATGTGCTCCACCGAGTCGAAGGCGAGGCCGATCTGCGGCGTGTAGTGCATCGCAAGGATAATGCCGGTGACGATCTGCACCGCCAGCATGAAGGTCAGGATCGCCCCGCCCGTCCACCAATAGTTGAGGTTCTTGGGGGTCGGGTAGTCCATCACATGTTCTTTGCCGAACCGGATCAGCGGCAGGCGATCGTCGATCCACTTCTCGAGCGGATTGGAGGGGGTGTAGTTGCTGTTGTGCGCGGCCATCTTGGTTCCCCTCAACCGATCTGAATCACGGTGTCGCTCAGGAACTGGTAGGGCGGGACCACCAGATTCTTGGGCGCGGGACCTTTGCGGATGCGGCCCGACGTATCGTATTCCGAGCCGTGGCACGGGCAGAACCAGCCACCGAATTCGCCGGACTCGCCCACCGGCACGCAGCCCAGATGGGTGCAGAGCGCCACCATCACGAGGTACTGGTCGTGGCCTGCCTTGACGCGGTGCTCGTCCGTCTCGGGATCCTTGAGCTCATTCATCGGCACGGCGCGGGCTTCCGTGATCTCCTCGGGGGTGCGATGCCGCACGAACACCGGCGAGCCGCGCCACTTGATCGTGACCGAAGCGCCTTCCTCGACGCCCGAGAGGTCGAACTCAGTGGTCGCCATGGCCAGCACGGAGGCGTCCGGGTTCATCTGGTTGATCAGGGGCCACACCACGGCGCCGACACCCACGATGCCTACTGCCGCGGTCGCGACGTAGATGAAGTCGCGTCGGCCCGGATTGGGCTGATCGTTGTGCGCCAAATTCGATTCTGTCGCCAAGGTGGAACTATCCCTGCCTGATGTCTGAGTCTGCGCCGCCTTGCGGGCCCCGCTCCGCGCGCAACAAATGGCCTCACTCGCCCTCAACGGCGCGTGATTGTGGCGTCTTTTGGCACTCTCCCTAGAACTTGTCCAGACGGGCGGGACAGGCGAAAACCCGTCTGCGACACTATACCCACCGGTGCTTTTGAGCAGCCATGGCATGGAGCGTCCGATGACAATCGACCTGGTCCTCTATCAGCCCGATATCGCCCAGAACACCGGCACCCTGCTCCGGCTCGGCGCCTGCCTCGGCGTGCCGGTCCACATCATCCACCCCACCGGCTTCGCGTTCTCGCGCCGCGAGCTCAAGCGGAGCGGTCTCGGCTACCTCGACGAGGCCGAAATCGTCGAGCACGACAGCTACGACCACTTCGACCGCTGGCGCCGCGAGGCGAACCGCCGTTTGGTGCTCCTCACCACCAAAGCGAGCCAAAGTGCCTATACTTTCACCGCCTTTGAGGGGGATTTAATCATGCTCGGCCGCGAAAGCGCCGGTGTCCCCGAGGCGGTAGCGGCCTCCGCCGACGCCCGCATCCGCATCCCCATGCGGCAGGGCATGCGCTCCATCAATGTCGCCGTCGCCGCCGCCATGGTATTGGGCGAGGCCCTCCGCCAGACCAACGGATTCGCCACCCTCACATGACCCTCCCCGCCGACATCGAGTCCAAAAAAGCCCGCGCCGCCGCCTTCTTCCGCCAGTTCCGCGACGATCTCACGGCTGAGTTGAACGCCGTCGAAGCTGAAGGCGGCGTTCAATCCGCCCTGCCCCCAGGCGTGTTCACGATCAAACCCTGGACCCGCCCCGACGGTGGCGGCGGCGAAATGGGCATGCTGCACGGCCGCGTCTTCGAAAAAGCCGGCGTCCACATCTCGATCGTCCACGGCCATTTCAGCGAGGAATTCGCCCGCCAGATGCCCCACACCGAGGCCGGCGCCGAATTCTGGAGCGCCGGCATCTCCGTCATCGCCCACCCCTGGAACCCGCACGTGCCGGCGGCCCATATGAACGTCCGCATGATCGTCACCGGCAATTGGTGGTTCGGCGGCGGCGGCGACCTCACCCCGGTGCTCGACCGCCGCCGCACCCAAACCGACCCGGACGCCATCGCCTTCCACGCCGCCTACCGCGCCGCCTGCGAACAGCACGGCGTCGACTATCCGCGCTACAAGCAATGGTGCGACGAATATTTCTTCCTCAAACACCGCAACGAACCCCGCGGCATCGGCGGCATCTTCTACGACAACCACAACACCGGCGACTGGGACGCCGACTTCGCCTTCACCCAGGACGTCGCGAGGGCCTTCCTCGACACCTACCCCGCCCTCGTCCGCCGCAACTTCGCGACCGCCTGGACCGACGCCGATCGCAACGAGCAACTGATCCGCCGCGGCCGCTACGTCGAGTTCAACCTCCTCTACGACCGCGGCACGACTTTCGGCCTCAAAACCGGCGGCAACGTCGACTCCATCCTGAGCTCCATGCCGCCCGAGGTGCGCTGGCCCTGAGCCGAAGGGGACACATCCCCGATGCATCCCAGCGAGAGCTGGGACCGAATGCGCAGCTTGCGCGAGTAGAATGAGACTCCACTCCTGCCCCTCGGTCTAGCGGGGGTGGAGGCGGCGGCAACACGCACCGGATCATCCCTCCCCCGCGTGGGGAGGGCGGCTGCACTTGGCTTTCGCGACCAGCGAAAGGCTAGAAAGCCGGGGTGGGGGGAGTCACGGACCGGCGCGCCTGTGGAGACTCCCCCCACCCAGCTCCGCTAGGCCTGCGGCCAAGCTGCGCTGCCCTCCCCACGCGGGGGAGGGATGACCGTGCCGACTGCACTCTCGCTTCTCCCACCCACCCGGCGTCCCGCAGTCGGCGTTCCTCTCCCGCCTGCGGGAGAGGGGGACCAGCCGAAGGCTGGTGGAGAGGGGTGCCGCTTGCACCAGCGTGAGGATGCTCCCCCCTCCACCACGCTTCGCGTGGTCCCCCTCCCCCGTAAACGGGAGAGGATTCCGACTGC
>JBKJLJ010000255.1:0-9309 GCA_046597015.1 Bryobacteraceae bacterium | reverse complement strand
ATCAGCGAACCGCCGGAGCCGGTTCCGAGCAGTAGCGAGGCGATCGAGTTGCCGGCGGCGGCGGAGGCTTGGTTCGGGTTCGGGCCCTGCGTGAAGCCAGCGCCTAAGTTGAAGTCGCCGGCGCTGCGGGCTTCGTTGGTATTCACGCGCAACATGCGGCCTTCGAAGCCGACTTTATAGGTGTGGCGATCCCGAATCTTAGTCCAGTTGGACAGCGCGGTGTAGCTCATAAAAGCGTTACGCCGATTGTCGCCGCCGCCTATGCCGACGTAGTTCGAAGCGGCAAAACCGGGGAAGAGCTGGAAATCCGGCGCTTGATCGTAGGCCGCCGGCAACCCGAGGGAGGAGGGTTTAAATCCCAGGCTCTGGTTGAAATAGTTGTAGAGTGTGCGGGCGAAGCCGAGGCGCACGTTGAAGATCGACGTCGGACTGAGCGTGTTCGTGTAGTCGGCCACCATGCCGTGGACGTGGTCTTCTTCGACGATCCGGCCTTCGGCGATGGCGAGTTCCTTCGGGAAGGACGTGATGGGTACGGACTCGTTCAGACGGGTGGAATAGCGCGCGAAAAAACGCTGGGTGGCGGAGATGTTCTGGTCAACGCGGTAGTCATGCTGCGTGATATTGTTTTGGCCGGAACCGGAAAGGGCGTAGTTGTTTTGGTTGGTGATCGCGTCGCCGACGGTGTTGGCGTTCGGGAAAAACTTCATTACATTCAGCGCGACCGGGTCGAAGCGAAGCGCGGGAATGCGGTTGCCGGGGAAGGCGTCGCGAATGAAGCCGCCGGCTGGGTTGGCGCGCGTCGTGAAGGGGTCGAAGACGTTGATCTGCGCGGGCGCGCCGTTGACCCGGTTGAATGTCTGAGAGAAGTCGCCTTGCCGTTCCAGAGTGGTGGGAACGGAGAAGGTACGATTCGCAAAGTTGCGCGAACGGAGTCCCTCGAAAGAGACCATGAAGAACGTTTTGTCCTTCTTGATCGGACCTTGCAGGACGTAGCCAAATTGGGACCGCTTGAAGCTAGCCAGAGGACGGCCCCGGGAGTTATCGAAGAAGTTGTTCGAGTCGAGTACGGAGTTGCGGAGGAACTCGTAGACGCTGCCGTGGAAACGGTTGCCGCCGGATTTGAAGATGACGTTGAGGACCGAACCCATCGATCGGCCGAACTCGGCTGCGTAGTTTGAGCCCATCACTTTGAACTCTTCAATCGCGTCAACCGACGGGAAGACGGAGATGCCGCCACTGAGGCCGTTCACGGTGGAGTGGGATGCGGTGACGCCGTCGATCAGCGTATCCATCATACGGGCGCGCGCGCCGTTGACCGAGTAGCGCATTTCGCCGTAGCTGTTGCCGATGGTTCCGGCGACGCCGGGGGTAAGAAAGATGAGGGAGTAAGCGTTGCGCGTGTTGAGCGGGAGGTTGACGATGCGCCGGTTGTCGACTACTTTGCCGATCGAACTGGACGTCGTCTCCAGTTGCAGTGCGTCTGCTGACACCATGACGGACTCGGCCAGTTCGCCGACGGTGAGTTGGAAATTGACGGCCGCGGACTGCTGCACCTGAAGCGTGATGCCTTCCTGAATCGACTTCTTAAAGCCGGAGGCGACGACTTCGAGACGGTAGGTGCCGGGGGGCAGGGCAGCGAAGCGGTAGATGCCGTCCGCTCCGGAGGGGATGGACGCAGTTAAGTTCGTGCCGGTGTTGGTGGCTTTGACGGTGGCGCCGGGGACGACAGCGCCGGAGGAGTCTTGAATCGTGCCGGTAACGGTGGCGGTGAAACTCTGGGCGAATAGAGACCCGGCCAGAATGGCTAAGGCGAGCGAGAATCGAAGCATAATCCGACTATGTTACAGAATGGTTACACGGAATGGAAGTTAGCGGCAGCCTCGGCAGCGGAACTCACGGCCGTCGCTGACCGGGCGGTAAGCTCAGGCAGGTGGAGGGTGCCGGAGGGGTGGCGCGGCGCTGAAGCAGGCTAAGTGAGCGAGTCGGAAGGTGTAAAGCTTCGGCGTCTAATGCGAAAATCCTCGAGAGCGCCATTCTAGCGCTGTCGAGGATTCTCGCAGTTGAGGATTCTATTGATCCGTCTTATTGACCGAAGAACGCGACCATGCCGATCAAGATCGTCGACTGGGCTTTGGCGCTCGCGTTTTCGTTGCCGCGATCAAAGAAGGCCCGGTTGGACCAATCCCGCCGGTATTCCAGGCGGCTGAGCAAGCCTTTCATCCACTTGTACTCGCCTGTCATCGTGAAGGTGTTCAACTTCTGCGCGGTCCCGGTGATGAAGCCGTCGCGGTCGTTGTAGTGTTCGTAGCGCGGAGTGATGGCGACCGTTTTGCTGACTTGGAAACGGGAAGCGAAGCCGATGGCGAGCCAGGTGTTCTGGCCGCCGGACAGGCGCTTATCGGCCCCGTAGTCGAAGTTGGCGTACATGTTCCACGTGTCGGTCGGATTGATGTTTAACACGGTGTCGTAGAAATTCCGAAAGCCTTTGTTGGTGCCGTTCTTTTCCGGGCCGGTGTAGTAATTGTTGTACCAGGAGACTTTCTTTCCGGTCCACGCGGTGGTGAAGCCAAGCGTCTTGCCGGAGTTGTTGTCTTCCACATTGTTCCAACCGTTGACGAGTTGGAAGCCGGCGGTGAAGGACTTGGTGAGAGGCTTGGTGACGCGGAGGCCCATGTGGTAGTAGGGGCCATTAGCGTATAAGTAGCCGCGAGAGTAGTTCCAGGCGAGGTGAGTTTCGGTAAGTTCGGCACCGGCGGAGGTGTAGAATTTGCCGAAGTCGATCTGGAGGTCGCCGGTATTTTTTGGTTTGAAGCTAACGTACGCTTGCGGAATGTACTGAATGACGCTCTTGGCGGGATCTGTCGCGTGGAATACTTCCCAAGCGCGGCCGAAACCGACGTCGAGGCGAAACCCGATTGGGTCAGCGTCGTGCTCAAACGTCAGCTTCGTCATGTTGAGCGTCATCTGGTTCGCCTTCACGTCGAAGTTGCGGAGAACATTATTGCCGGAGGCGGGGTTATTAAAGTTTCTACTGTAATAACCGTCGATCAGACCGCTAATCTTGATGGCGCCGATCGTCCAAGGGGCCGGAGCAGCGGGCGCGGGGTCTGGAACAGCGGCAGGGGCTGGTGCAGTGGTCTGCGCCAGCAGGCCGAAGGTCGCCACAGACAAGGCCACGAGCGTGAGATTCAGAGGAATCTTCATTGAGAGAGGTCTCCAGTTTGATTGGGGTGAGTATGGAACGACAGGGTTCCATCGCAGAGTAACCAATGCTGGATTCCGATAGCCAATAGATAATTTCAATCGGCTGAATAGAAATGTTCTCATTCCCATCGGGATACGGATGTAGCATGATGACAAGCAAAGCATTGTCGCAAGTCTGCCCCGTCTGCACGACTTCTCACACTCTCCACTCCACCTGAGGTGTTTATGAAAAAGATTCTCTCCGCAAGTTCGCTTGCCACGCTAGGAGCGATCTCGCTTCTAGCTCAGGCGCCGCCCGCCGCGCCGCCTACTGTGGCAGACCTTGTGCCCAAGATTGCAGCTGCGCAGTCCGCTGGCGACAACGCCTGGATGCTCGCCAGCTGCGCGCTCGTGTTGTTGATGACGGGCCCCGGCCTCGCGCTGTTCTACGGCGGGCTGGTGCGTAAGAAGAACGTGCTGGGCACGATGATGCAGAGCTTTATTCTGATGGTGATCGCCACCATCATGTGGGCCCTGTTTGGTTACTCCCTGTCGTTTGGCGACGGCAACGCCTTTATCGGCGACATGCGCTTCGCGATGATGAACGGTGTCGGCATGGAGCCCAACAACGACTACGCGGCGACAATTCCTCACCTTACATGGATGGCTTTCCAGATGATGTTCGCGATCATCACCCCGGCTTTGATCACCGGCGCCTTCGCGGAGCGGATGAAGTTTAGCGCGATGGTTTTGTTTACGATTCTCTGGAGCTTACTGATCTATTACCCGATGGCTCACATGGTGTGGGGCAAGGGCGGCATGTTGAACGCCTTCCTCGGCGGTACGGTTCCTTGTCTCGACTTCGCTGGCGGCACGGTGGTCCATATCACCTCCGGTGTCTCGGCTTTGATTTGCGCCGTAGTTATGGGAAAGCGCCTCGGTTATCCGAAAGAACCCATGCGGCCCCACAGCCTCGTGCTCAGCTTCATCGGCGCCTGCCTGCTCTGGTTCGGTTGGTTCGGCTTTAACGCTGGATCCGCGCTCGCCGCCAACGGCTTGGCCTCCAGCGCCTTCGTCGCCACCCACTTCGGTGCCGCCGCCGCAGCGCTCGGATGGATCCTGGCCGAATGGTTCCAGCACGGCAAGCCCAGCATTCTCGGGGGCATCTCCGGTTGTGTCGCCGGCCTCGTGGCCATCACCCCCGCATCCGGCTTCGTGAAGCCGATGCCCGCTCTGATCATTGGCTTCGCCGCCGGTATCGTTTGCTACTTCGCGGTCGTGAAGGTGAAAGCGATGTTCGGTTATGACGACTCCCTCGATGCCTTCGGCGTCCACGGCGTCGGCGGAACCCTTGGCGCCATCCTCACCGGCGTCTTCGCGACCAAAGAAGTCAACGCGCTCAAAGACGCGGCCGGCAACGCGATCAACACCGGCATGGTCGACGGCAATAACGGTCAGGTGGTCAACCAGTTGATCGGCGTCGCCATCTCGTGGGGCATCGCGATTGTGGGATCTTTTGTTATCCTCAAGATCGTTGATGTTGTGGTTGGCTTGCGCGTGACCAGTGAACAGGAGACGATGGGTCTCGACCTGAGCATGCACGGCGAAGAAGGATACAATCTCGAAGCGTAGGAACGGAGGCGAAAACCATGAAAAAGATTGAAGCCATTATTCAGCCGTTCAAGCTGGAAGAAGTAAAAGAGGCGCTTAAGGCTATCGGCATCGACGGCCTGACCGTCACCGAAGTCCGCGGCCACGGCCGCCAGAAGGGACACAAAGAAGTCTACCGGGGCCAGGAGTACCAGGTTGATCTTCTCCCGAAGATGAAAGTAGAAATGGTGGTGCCCGACGCCCGGTCCGAAGAGGTAATTTCGGCCCTGTCGACGGCAGCGCGAACTGGCAAAATCGGCGATGGAAAAATCTTCGTATACGAAGTCGCCGAAGCCATTCGCATCCGCAACGACGAACGCGGTGAATCCGCCCTCTAAATCGCCGCTCGACGGCATACGTTCCGCCTTCTTCGAGAACTGGGATCCCCATACGGTCCTGGCTCGGAGAACGGCGGACGTTGATCTCATCGTCCAGGCCGCCTTCGACCAGTTCCTAACTCCGGTGTTCCCCACCGGCATCACCGTTCTGGCCGTCGGCGGATATGGCCGTCGTGAACTCTTCCCTAACTCCGATATCGACGTCCTACTCCTTACTGAACGCCCGCCTCATAACGACCTCACCCGCGACGCCCTTTCGGCCTTCTTACGCGCCCTCTGGGATGCCAACCTCCGCCTCAGCCACTCCGTCCATTCCCAGGAAGAGTGCTGCATGTACCACCCCCAAAACGTCGAACTCAACATCAGTCTGCTCGACCAGCGCTACCTCTGCGGGGACCGGGCCGAGTACGACGCGCTCGTCAAACGCCTTCCGAAGTTTGTCTCGACCGAACGGCAGACCCTCGTCAAGCACGTGATCCGCCAAATCCGCGAACGGCATGAGAAATTCCATGGCACGGTCTATCACCTCGAGCCGAACGTCAAGGAGTCTCCAGGCGGCCTCCGCGATATTCACGCCATTGGCTGGCTCAATAAGCTGCAGGATTCCACCCGCGACATGCCCGACTGGCTCGGCGAACTCGCGGATCCGATTCGGTTCCTTTACGCCACCCGCTGCTACCTTCACTTTCAGGCCAATCGCGATCAGAACCTGCTCCAGTTCGACCTGCAGGAATCCATCGCCGCCGAACGCAACCTGACCCCGGCGGAATACGTTCGCCAATACTTCCTCAGGGCCCGGCGGATTCATCGCTCGGTGCTGCAAGCGGTGGACGTCTGCGAAACGCTGGTCCCGAGCGGCCTGTTCGGCCAGTTCCGGGAATGGCGGTCCCGCCTGTCGACCTCTGAAATCTCGGTGAGCAAAGAGCGGCTCCATCTCAAGAATCCGCAGGTTCTGGAATCAGACCCCGATGTCTCGCTTCGCCTGATCCGTTTCTCCGCTCGCCACGGCTTGCCGCTTTCGGCCGACGCGGAACGCCGCATCGTTGCCGCCCTGCCCTCGCTGGCGACCCACTACGCCCAGCCTGGCCCGATCTGGAACTATCTCCAGGAAATTCTTTCGCAGCCCCACGCCATTCTCGCCATGCGCACCATGCACGAGACCGGCTTGCTTGCCGCCATCCTGCCGGAATGGAAGCTGATCGAAGGACTTGTGGTTCGCGATTTCTACCACCGTTACACGGTAGACGAACATACGCTCATTGTGATGGAGAATCTCCTTTCCCTCAAGAAGAACATCGACCCCGCGCGGAATCGTTTCTCCAGCCTCCTCAGCGAAATCGAATCCGTCCCCGCGCTGCTGTTCGCCATTCTCCTCCACGACGTTGGCAAAGGCATCGATGGGCCGACCCACGCGATGGAATCCGCCCGCCTCGCGACCGCCATCATGGACCGGATCCAGGTCACCGAAGACGACCGGCCCCTCATTCACTTCCTCATCGACCAGCATCTGGCTCTGTCGTCCGTGATGAACTCGCGCGACCTCAGCGATCCCGCTACGGCCGAACACCTCGCCTCCCGCGTGCAAACCGCTGAGCGGCTCCGCTACCTCACGTTGCTGACCTATGCCGACATCAGCGGCGTGAACGCATCCTCGATGACCCCCTGGCGGCTCGAGCAGTTATGGCGCATTTACGCCATCGGCCAGCGCGAACTGACGAAGGAGCTCGACACCGATCGCATCGGCATAACGGCCGCCGACCCGTTTCTCGAAGGTTTCCCCCAGCGTTACCTCCGTACGCATAACGACGCTGAGGTCGCGCAGCACATTGCCCTCGCCGATAGCGCTCGCGATTCCGGGGTCGGGATCGAACTCACCCGCCAAGGCGGCATTTGGAATCTGCTCGTCATCACCCGCGATCGTCCCAAACTGTTCGCCGCGCTCGCCGGTACGCTCGCCGGATCCGGCATGGATATCGTCAAGGCTGAAGCCTTCGCGAACCAGCGGGGCGACGTGCTCGATTCGTTCACCTTCTCCGATCCCGGTCGCAACCTTGAACTCAATCCGCCCGAGATCGATCGGCTTCGCCAGACCGTCGAACGGGTCGTTCTCGGTAAGCTCGATGCCACCACGCTCCTGGCCAGTCGCCGCCGCCCGGTGGTCGCCAGAACCAAACCCACCGTCCGGCCCGCCGTCTACTTCGATAGCGAAGTCAGCGACCACGCGACTCTTGTCGAAATCATCGCCGAAGATCGCCCCGGCCTGCTCTTTGACCTCGCTTCCACCATTTCCGATGCCGGGTGTAATATCGAGATCGTGCTCATCGATACCGAAGCTCACAAAGCCATCGACGTCTTCTATCTCACGAAAGAGAATCGGAAACTGACGGCCGAAGAGGTTGCCTCTCTCGAACGCCGCTTGGACGATGTATGCCAAGTCTCCTAAGCCGCCGGACGGTCCTGGCCGCTCTCGCTGCGCCCCGTCGGCCCAATCTGCTGCTGCTGCTCCCTGACCAGTGGCGTCCGGACTGGATGCCTGGTCAACCCAACATCCCACTTCGCTTCCCCAACCTCGAGAAATTGCTCGCGCGCGGCGTCAAGTTTACCCACGCCATCACGCCCTCCCCCCTTTGCGCGCCGGCCCGAGCCTGCCTCGCTTCCGGCCTCGAATACCAACGCTGCGGCGTCGCCAGTAACGCATTCAACTATCCGCTCACCCAGACGACTTACTACCAACTCCTGCGCAATTCCGGCTATCACGTCATCGGCTGCGGCAAACTCGACCTGCATAAGAAAACGGAAGACTGGGGCGTTGACGGCCGCCGCCTGGTTCGCGAATGGGGCTTCTCCGACGCCATCGACAACGCTGGCAAAATGGACGCCGTCCGCAGCGGCGTGCCGGTCCCGAAAGACCCGTATATGAAACTTCTCCACGACCACGGCAAAGCCGAGGTCCACGTGAAGGACATGCGCGAGCGCAAGGGTTATGCCGGCACCCACCCCACCCCGCTCCCCGACTCGCTCTACTGCGATAACTTCATCACCGGCAACGCGCTGACTCTGCTGAACGCCGCCCCGCCGGACAAGCCCTGGCACCTGGCCGTTAATTTCACCGGCCCCCACAACCCCGTTGACATCACCGCTCGTATGGAGAAGACGGTCCGTGACCGTCCCTACCCGCAGCCCAACAGAAACACGGAATTCGAAGCCACCCACCACGTCGCGATTCGGCAAAACTACTCCGCCATGTGCGAGAACATCGACCGCGGCATCGGCGAAATCCTCGCCGCCGTGGAAAAGCGCGGGGACCTCGACAACACCATCGTCATCTTCTCCTCCGACCACGGCGAAATGCTCGGCGATCATAATCGCTGGGGCAAGCACGTCCCCTACCAAGCCTCCGTCGGAATCCCCATGGTCGCCGCCGGACCCGGCGTCAAAGCCCGCGGCGAATCGAATGCTCTCGTCTCGCTCCTTGATCTCACCGCCACTTTTCTCGACTACGCCGGAGTCAAAAAACCGGCCACGATGGACAGCCGCTCGCTTCGCCCGCTCCTCACCGGGCGCACGAAAGTCCACCGGTCCCACGTTGTCTCCGCGCTGGAAGGCTGGCGCATGGTTTGGGACGGTCGCCACAAGCTCATCGAAGGATACGAAAAGGAAGCCCAGTTGTTCGACCTCCTGACCGATCCGCTCGAAAACTCAAACCTCTCGGCCCAGCACTCGAAGATTCGGACCCACTTGAAAACTCTTCTGCCGGGCTAGATAATTCACAATCCGGTCAAACGAATCCGATTTATACTTGGAGAATATGAAGTCGACTTCACCTTCGGAGCCGCGACGCGGTTTTCTCGTCGCCTCGATCACCGGCCTGATGGGTCTCATCACCGCCGCCCTCGCCTTGCCCACGGCTGGCTATCTCTTTGGTGGCTCGAAACATAAACGTCCCGCCGACTGGGTCGCCGCCGGCGACATTGCTAAGCTGGAACCGAATGTTCCCGAGCAAGTCGTTTTTGAACGCGTTCGGCGC
Source organism: Bryobacteraceae bacterium (assembly GCA_046597015.1). Taxonomy (GTDB): domain Bacteria; phylum Acidobacteriota; class Terriglobia; order Bryobacterales; family Bryobacteraceae. The sequence continues at coordinate 111 of JBKJLJ010000255.1, read as the reverse complement.
GACGGTTGGAAGACGGTGAAGGAAAAGGCCAGCGCGTGGATGATCAAGACCGGCGACAAGGAAGTGGTCGCCTACTCGCCCGTTTGCACTCATCTGGGCTGTGCGGTCAGT
>JBKJLJ010000993.1:0-5025 GCA_046597015.1 Bryobacteraceae bacterium | reverse complement strand
GTGTTGAGAAGGTTGTTTTGGCCCGAACCGATGGTGGTGATCAGAACCCGATCATCGGAGCCGACGGCGACGCCTTCGGGCTTGGCGGGCAGGGAGATTTTGCGAATGACGGCGGGGGGAGAGAGGCGGGTGTCGATGACGTTGAGCGAGGAGGCATCGTGGCAGGTCACGTAAAGCAAATCCCCATTGCGCGAGAGCGCAGCGGCGAGGGGTAGTGCGTCGGTAAGTACGGAAGACAAAACGCGACGTTGCGCAACCGAAAAGATATCGACACGGTTGTAGGGAGCGGGGCGGACGAGATAGAGCAAGCCACGGGCATCGTCGAGCACGAGGTCACTGGCACCGCCGGTAATGCTGCTGACCGTGCCTAAGGTCGCGGCGCTGGAAGTCGCCGGGGCTAAGAAAACAAAGGCAGTTAGGGCGAAAAAGAGTCGAACTAGACGCATGGAATCCTCAACTATAACCCGTTAGGGGCACCAAAGTTGCGCTCTTGCGAATTCACTTCATCAGGGCGAGGACGTTTCCTGTGTCGCGGAGGAGGTCGAGCCGGGCGCGGTCGAGGCTGTAGCGGGTGTCAAAGAGGGCGATCCACTTTTCACTTTCCTGCAGGCGGGCCTCTTCAATTTGCTTTAGTGGAACCCGCGCTTCCTCATACAGAGCGAGGAGGACAGAGACTTGGTCGCGGGCCACTTCGAGATCGAGCTTGGCCACTTCTGTCGCCAGTTGTTGCTGGGCGACGATTTGCCAGGCCCGTCGCGCGCCGACGGCGATGCGACTGCGGGCGGCGGAGACCTGGGAGCGAAGGCCGACGATTTCCGACGAGGCGATGTCTTTTTGAGCGCGGCCGGCGAGGGAGGGCAACACGGGAATGCGGAAGGACATCCCGAGCTGGCCGTTATTGGCATCAAACCGGTTGAAGAATTTGTCGTAATTGTTGAACCGGGCAAAGCGCCCGTATTGGGCAACGAGGTCGAGAGTAGGCAACCGCAGTGCCTCATAGCTTTTCATCTCAAAGCTTTTGGCTTTCAGTTGGGAGTCGAGGCGCTGGAGTTCGCGGGAGTTGCGGAGGGCGTTGAGAACAGCATCGGCTTCGGTGTCGGTTACGACAGGCACCGCGCGTTCGGCCTCGACAGGTTGCACCCGGTCTTCGGCGGGGAAGCCAAGCAGCAGGGCGAGATCGGTTTCGGCGGCTTCGCGATCGAAGTGGAGTCGCTGAAGGCGTTGGCGAGCTTGGGCGAGTTTGAGGCGAGCGCGTTTTTCTTCGAGCGGCAGTTCCCTGCCCTCTTCGATCAGGACGACGGTGTTCGCGCGGGCGCGGTCAAAGTTGACGATTTGTTGATCGATCGCCTTAATGGCTTCAGCGATGCGGCCGGCTTCAACATAGAGAGTGGCGGCGCGATAGGCGACGGCTTCCCGCCGTTCCTCAGTGCCGATTTTGGTCGTCCGTTCTTGTTCTCGACTTTTCTCGAGCAGGAGCCGCTGCGGACGGTTGAAGATGCTGGCGATCGCCCTGGCTTCGACGATCGATGGCGCGGAACCTTCGATGCTCATAGGGAAGCCGCTCGAGTAGGCGAGGCCGCTGCCCACGATGACCTTGGGCATGAACGGATCGCGCGCGACGCGGATGCCGTCGGCGGCTTTGCGTTCTTCAAGGCGAGCCTGGGCGACGTCGGGATTTTGGGCCATCGCCGTTTCAATGACCGCTTTCAGCTTCATGGGGCGGACCTCTGCAAAGGCCGCTGTGATGACGAGGAATCCGAGGAGTAAGCGCATGGTTACCTGAGGCTGAGGCCGCCATCGACGGCGATGATTTGGCCGGTGACGTAGTTGGAGGCGGAGAGGAAGTAGGCGACCGCGTCCGCGATTTCGTCACCGGTCCCGGCCCGGGCGGCGGGGGTCGCGCGAACCATCCTTGCCGTTTCGTCGTCCCATTCGCCGAAGGGGATTACGCCGGGAGCGACAGAGTTGACGGTGATTTCCGGAGCGAAGCTCTTGGCGAGGGCCTTTGTGAGCATGATGACGCCGGCTTTCGAGGCGCAGTAATGGGCGTGGTCGGCCCAGGGGCGGAGGCCGCCGAGGGAGCTGATATTGACAATGCGGCCGTCCCCTTGGACCTTCATGCGGCGACCGGCTTCGCGGCAACAGAAAAACGTAGCTTTGAGATTGACGTCGTGAATGAAGTCCCATTCGGCTTCGGTAACTTCGAGGGGGTTGAACTTGGTGAAGCGGGCGGCGTTATTGACGAGGCCATCAATGCGCCCGAAACGCTGGTCGATGGCGGTGAACATCGATTCGATCTCGGTCACCCTAGTCAGGTCGGCGCGAAAGAGTTCGGCCCCGCCGCATTCGGCGGCGGTCTGTTCAGCTTCGGCCTGAGAGGAGCTGTAGTGAATAGCCACGCGGGCGCCTTCGTGAGCAAGACGCAGGGCGATCGAGCGACCGATGCGTTTCGCGGCGCCGGTAACGAGGATAACCTTTCCATCAAGGCTAGGCAGAGGGCTCTCCATGGACTTCGATGTCTTCAGTTTCCATCGTATGCTCTGGGATGGACGGTTGTGGGAGGCGATCGGTTGCGTTGGCCCACATCCAGTAAAAAGCGGTCAGCGAGCTAAGGACGCCACTGGTGACGCCGATCCAGCGGGTTTCGACCCGGTCGGAGGCGAGGCCGGCACCGGTCATCGAGAGCATCATTACGCCCCAGACGAGGGTTTCCAGCGTGGCGAAAACGCGGCCTCGATACTCGTCGCTGACGTGGCGGAGCAGCAGGGTCATGTTCAGCACGGAGCTAACCGCGACGGCGGCGCGGGATAAACCGAGAAAAAAGAGGGCCCACCCATAGCTCGTCATCAGGCTGAAGAGGACATAAGCGGCACCGTGGAGGATGTAGACGATCGCGACGGTCCGCTTGTAGGCGGCGAAGCTCAGGCGGGGCATGATGCGATGGGCGAAGATGCCACCGACAACGAGGCCAAGCCCCGCGACGCCCCACAGCTCCCCGATCCCGGCGGCACCCCGGTGGAACACCCTTTCGCCGAACAAGGAGAACAGGACCTGCGCCGCGCCGCCGCCGCCGGCCCAACCGACACCGACCATCATCAGGGCAAAGACCAGCGGGATGGAACGGATGTAGCGGAGACCTTCCACGTATTCGTGCCAAGGCTTCATGACCTTGGTTTCGTTGAGAGAGACTTCGCGACGGGCGGTGAACTCACCGCGGAGTTGGCTGACGCTCCAGGCGGAGAACAGGAACGACAGGGCGTTCAAGAAGAAAGCGCCTTCATAGCCGTAGAGGGCGGCGCTGGTCCCCCCGAGAAAGGACCCGATCGCGGTGGTGGTCCACTGCGTGGTTTGGGTCATCGTGTTCGCGGTATGCAACTCTTCCTGGTTGACGATGGCGGGCAGGATGGCGGCACGGCCGCTCGTGAAAAACGGCGAAGCACCCATGAGCAGGGCGCTTAGGAGATAGACAAGCCAAGTTCGATCAGCCGGGATCGCAAACATGAAAAGGATCGCGACGGCGGCGCGAAAGAGGTCGCTCCAAAGCATGAGCTTACGCCGATCGAAGCGGTCGAGCGAGACACCGGCGAGCGGTCCGGCCAGGAGCATCGGAATGGCCCGCGCGAGCATCACCCCACTGACGGCGAAGCCGGAGTTGGTGTTCTGAAGAACAAGGCTAAAGACGGCGATGGTGTTGAAGTGGTCGCCAATTTCGCTCACAACCTGGCCGAGCCAGAGATTTCGATAGTTCCGATTGCGCGACAGGAGTTTGCCGAAGCCGGCCATGTCAGCCGCGCTCCGTGAGGAAGACCCCGGCGAGGACCAGGCTGCCTCCACCCATCATCGCGGCGGTAATGGGTTCGTCCAGCATCGGCACTGCGAGCAGGGAGGCGACGACCGGTTGGAGATACGCGAACGCGGAGATGCGGGAGGCGGCCAAGCGGTTGAGGGCGTAGTAAAAGAAGACGTAGCAGATGGTGGAGGAGACGACCGTCATGTAAAAGAAGGCTAGCCAGGCCTTGGTGCTCAAAGAGCCGTAATCAAAGGAAAGGACCGCGGAGTAGGTGAACGGGAAGAGGGTAAGCGCGCCGGCGGCGTAACTGAAGGCGATGATGGGGATGGCGCCGTGTTGGCGGGTGGCGCGTTTACCGAAGACGGTATAGATCGCGAAACTCGCGCTGGCGCCGACGATGAACAGATCACCCAGCAACGACGAGGACTGCGTGCTGGCGCGGTGTCCGTTTTGGAGCAGGACAACTCCACCGATGGCGACCGCAAGGCCAGCGATTTTCCAGGGGGTGATCTTTTCCTGGCCGACGAAGGCGGCGAGGAAGAGAACGAGAATCGGCGTCAGGCTAATGACGAGCGCGGCATGGCCGGCGGAGGTGTAGGAGATGCCGACCAGAAAGCAAGCTTGGTTGATGGCAACGCCAACCGAGCCGATAAAGAAGAGCAGCGGGAGTTCGCGGAGCTTGACTGGTTCAGCGCCTTGACGGACACTCCACCAATAGACAGGCAGCATCAGGGCGGCGGCGAAAAACGTGCGTAGCGTGGCCGCGACCATGCCGGGCATCTCTTTCAAGACTATTTTCGAGAAGATAAAATTGGCGCCCCAGAAAAGATATACCCCAACGACGATGAGGTAGAGGCGCCAGCGACTACTGCCATCGTTCAACGGACTGTCTCCTGGCGGACGGTGATGGAGTCGAGAAACGCGTGGTCAATATCGAAGCCAAAGCCGACGCCATCGGGGACGACGATGGTGCCCTGGGGAGTGGCTTCGATGGGCTGGGTGAGCAGTTCACGCTTCCAATAGCGGTTCGAGGCCGAGACGTCGCCGGGGAGCACGAAGTTCGGGAGTGACGCCAGAGCGATGTTATGAGCGCGACCGATGCCACTCTCGAGCATGCCGCCGCACCAGACGGGGATGTTGTACTGCTGGCAAACATCGTGGACTTTGATCGCTTCCGAGAAGCCGCCAACGCGACCGAGCTTGATGTTGATGATGCCGCAGGCGTTCATGCGGAT
>JBKJLJ010000838.1:0-2662 GCA_046597015.1 Bryobacteraceae bacterium | reverse complement strand
CCCACGAAAAGGCGATGGCCGAGTTGAAGCGGTTGGAGCAGATGCCGCCGATGTCAGCGGAGTCGACTGTTTCTCGGAACTATCTCGATTGGTTGCTGGCGGTACCGTGGAAGCAGAAGACGCGGGAGATTCGCGACTTGAAGTATGCTCGCGAAGTCCTGGAGAGCGACCACTACGGGCTAGAGAAGATCAAAGAGCGGATTCTGGAGTTCCTGGCTGTAAGGCGGCTGGTGAAAAATCCGAAGGGTTCAATCCTGTGTTTTGTCGGACCTCCTGGCGTGGGTAAGACTTCGTTAGGGATGTCGATTGCAAAAGCGACGGGCCGGAAGTTTGTTCGTTTGTCTTTGGGGGGCGTCCGGGATGAAGCGGAGGTGCGGGGCCATCGGCGGACTTACATCGGCGCTTTGCCTGGTCAGGTGATCCAAATGATGAAGAAGGCGGGGACGAAGAACCCGGTCTTCATGTTGGACGAGATCGACAAGATGTCGACCGATTTCCGGGGCGACCCGTCTTCGGCGCTGCTTGAAGTTTTGGACCCGGCGCAGAACGACAAGTTCATGGACCACTACCTGGACGTGGACTACGATTTGAGCGAAGTGCTATTCGTCGCGACGGCGAACGTGATGCATACGATTCCGGCTCCTTTGCAGGATCGTATGGAAGTGATTCGGCTGAGCGGATATACGGAACTGGAGAAGGCCGAGATTGCTCGACGGTTCCTAATCACGAAGCAAAAAGTGGCGACCGGATTGGCGGAGTCGCAAATCGACTTCACGCCTGAGGGCGTCGGTGCGCTGATCCAGAGCTACACCCGAGAAGCGGGCGTGCGTAATTTGGAACGCGAGATCGGAAGCGTTTGCCGGAAGGTCGCTCGAAAGGTAGTCGAAGCGTCGGTGGACGATGAGCCGGAGACGATTGCCAAGGGCGGCGAGTTGGTGGAAGAGTCCACTGAAAAGCCGGCCAAGAAAGGCAAGAAGGCGAAAGCAGCGGCGGATGCCGCGGATGCCAAACCGGTGGAAAGCAAGTTGCCGACGGTGACGGTGACTGCGCAATCACTAATCGAGATGCTTGGCCCGCCGCGGTATCGGGATACCCAAGCCAGCAAGAAGAACGACATTGGCGCGACGATTGGCTTGGCTTGGACGGAAGTCGGCGGATCGATTCTGACGACGGAAGTGACGGTGATGGAAGGCCGCGGCAAGCTGACGTTGACCGGTAAGTTGGGCGACGTGATGCAGGAATCGGCGCAGGCGGCGATGAGTTATGTGCGGAGCCGAGCGGCATCGCTCGGTTTAGCGCGGGACTTTTATCGAAACCTCGACATCCACTTGCACGTGCCCGAGGGAGCCATCCCGAAAGACGGTCCGTCCGCCGGCATTACGATTGCCACGAGCATTTGTAGCGCTTTGACGAATATTCCCGTCCGTGGCGACTTAGCCATGACGGGGGAGATCACGGTTCGCGGGAAAGTACTCCCAATCGGCGGCTTGAAAGAGAAAATGCTCGCGGCCCATCGCCAAGGCATCTACGAATTGGTCTTGCCGAAAGACAACGAGAAAGATCTGCACGACATTCCGGAAATCATTCGCAAAGAGATGAAGTTGAACTTTGTGGAAAGCATGGATGAGGTGTTGAAGATCGCCCTCGAGCGGGAAGTCACGCCGCTGCCGATTGCGCCATCGACGGCAGCCCAGTCTGAAGCTCCTGTGGGCTCGGACGATATCACTCATTAACCGAGTCGGGGCGGCTGAAGGCCGCCCCACTCCCTACCTCCCTCCCTCCCAAAACCGTAGTGCCCCCCACTAAACCCACCGCAGAGTTTATACTAAGTACAACCATCCCAGAGCAATATCCGAAGGGTAGCACCCCGGAGTTTGCCTTTCTGGGCCGCAGTAACGTGGGAAAGTCCAGTTTACTGAACTGTTTGGCAGGCACGAAAAAGCTCGCTTTCACCAGTTCGTCACCGGGCCGAACACAGTCGATCAATTTCTTCCGCATTGGTGGAGACATCATCTTCGCCGATCTTCCTGGCTACGGCTTCGCAAAAGTTCCCTTAGAAATCAAAAACGCTTGGCAGGCGATGATCGAGACCTACCTGCTGAGTCGTCAGAGTTTAGGCCTTTGCATTCTGCTGCTTGACGGCAGACGTGGCTGGATGGAGCACGACCGCGTTTTGCGGGAGTGGCTGGAACATCACGAAAAGCGCTACCTCGTGGTAGCAACGAAAATAGACAAACTGAATCAATCCGAACTGCATCACGGCTTGGCGGCCATCCGGAAGGAAATCCCGGGGGTTGAGCTGGTGCCATTCTCGGCCATCAGTGGTCAGGGAGCGAGGGAAATTTGGCAAGCGATCAAGAAACGAACCAGCCGGTGACGCCGGAAGAGACCGGAGCCGAAGTGCTTCCGGTGGAGACGAAGCCGCGAGCGGCGAAGGCCGAAAAGTCGGCGGCCGCGGGCGGCGCTACGGAAGCAACCGAACCGAGCAAGCGGGATCCGAATACCCTGGACCTGGTCGAACTCAAGGAGATGAACATTCAAAAATTGAATGGGATCGCCAAGGAGTTCGGCGTGGCTGGGGCGGCTGGTCTGCGCAAACAGGAGCTGATCTTCAAGATACTCCAGGCGCAGGCCGAAAAGAGCGGGTTGATTTTTTCCGAAG
>JBKJLJ010000824.1:0-10738 GCA_046597015.1 Bryobacteraceae bacterium | reverse complement strand
TTTTTTGGTGGGGGGCGGGGGGTCCGGGGGGAGCCTTGGAGGGGGGGGCAACTCGCCGTGGAACATGCGGGTGATGTCTCCGGCCAGTCTGAGATACCAGTCGCTCGGCAGGTCCGCTTCGTCGGCGTCGAGGGTGAGCCAGAAGCCCTGGTCGGGGACGTCTTTGCTATGCTCGGCGGAGGGATCCCGCCGACGAGGCGTTGGACGAGAACGCCGTCGAGGCCGTAGTTCCGCATCCAGCTGAAGTGGCGGCTGACGGTGAGAGGATGACGGGAGGAGAAGAGGTAAGCGGGCAGGCCGGCGAGGGTCATGCCGGGGATCTCGCAGCGTTCTTCCGGGCTGAGTTCGCGGAGGTCTGGGTAGAGATCGACGGCGAGGTTTTTGGGGTGGGGACGCCGCAGGACCCGCGGGTCCCGCGGCCGCTGCCGTCGGAGGGGCAGGTGAACCAGCCTTGAAAGCCGATGAGGACTTTGCCGTTGAGGGTGGAGGGGTCAACTGCAGCAGTGGGCGCGGCGGTGGCCGCGCCGGATAGCGTGGCCAGAAGCAGGAGGCGAGAGGAGGAAGGGATCAAAATGTCAGCATCAAGCATAACGGTACGCCACGACCGTCGGTGGCGGCGACGATTTGGCCGAATATGACGCCTTAAAAGATGCATCGCATGCCCAGCTGAAGCTGTCTTGGGGCTGCGGCTGAATTCATGATACCGAAACCGGGGTTGCCGAGGACGTCGCCGGGAAGGCCGAAGATAGCGTGGTTGAGCACGTTGAAGCCTTCGGCGCGGAACTGCAGCCGGATGTTCTCGCGCAGATGGAAGTCCCGCAGGAGGGACGCGTTGACCGAGGTTCGCCCGGCGGCTCGGACAACGTTGACGCCCTGGTTGCCGAACTGGTTGACGGCTGGCTGCAAGAACGCGTCGGTATCAAACCAGCGTTTCAAGCTGCGGTTTGAGGAGTTAAGATTCGGATTCCGGACGACGTCGGCGCGGAGGGGGCCTGCGGAAAAGGCCTGGGTGGTATTGGTAGCGGTTCGGACGGTGAAGGCTGCCGCCGTCTGCCAGATGAAGACCGAAGAGACCGACCACCCGCCGAGGAGGGCGCCCACGGTGCCGCGGCTCTCGTGGCGGCGGCTGCGGCCATACGGGATCTGGTAAACCGAGCTCCAGGTGAGGCGGTGGCGAATGTCGTTGTCCGTGGGGCCATAGTCCGCGCGGCGGTTGTAGTAGTTGGAGTAGGAGCTGCCGACATCGCCGAGACCCTGGAGTGAGGTGGTGTTGCCCAGTGCTTTGGACCAGGTGTACGTCGCCAGGAGGTTGAATCCGCCAGAGAAGCGCCTTTGCAGGCGGGCGATCATGGCGTGGTAGTTCATGACGCCGATGGAAGGCGATTCGATTTGGACATCGGAGAACTGCGGGAAGGGGCGGCGTGCCTGGTTGGCGCCGGCGGTGAGGAGTTCCGGGCGTACTTGATTGATCGACAGCGAGGCCCCGGCCATCTTGCGGGAGAGGTTCCCCATATAGCTGACTTCGGCCATGGTGGAACCGTTTAGCTCCCGCTGGACGGCGAGATTCATCTGCTGGGAGTAGCCGGTGGCGCGATCGCGGTCATAGAAGCTGACGGAGGTATTGGGCGTGGTGCCCGCCGGTACGGCGCCGAAACTATCGTCCAAGGTATTACGTACGATTCTGACGGGAATGGGGTCGCTGAGGCGGAAGGGTACGCTGACGCCGTCCTGGCCGGTGGGGATGACGAGGGCGTCGCCGAAGCCGAGAATGGATGACGTGACAGCGGCCCCACCGTCGTAGGGAGCGGCGAAGAAGAGGCCGAAGGCGCCGCGGACGACGGTGCGTTTGCTACCGAGCGGCTTCCAGGCGAAGCCGACGCGCGGGGCGAAGTTGTTCCAATCGGTTTTGTGGGGGCTCGAGGGAAACCCGTTCACGCCGGCGAACTTCACGACACCAGGGGTGCCGGAGACGGGGTTGATGGCCTTGGGGTCGAAGCCGCTCAGGATGTTGTCGCGGGTGCCGAAGGGGGAATCGAGCTCCCATCGAAGGCCGAGATTTAGAACTAAGTTGGGAGCGATCTGCCAGTCATCCTGGACGAAGCCGGCCAAGTACAAGGAGGTGCGGTCGATGACGGGAGGCTTGGCGGCCTGGAAGCCTGAGGGCGAGCCGAGGAGGAGGGCGGCGACACCGTTTCCGGTTGTATTTCTACCGAGGAGTCCGGTGATTGCGCGATTGAAACTGAACGCTCCGGAGGCCAGTTGGAGGCGGTAGTCACGATTGCGAGAGCGTCGCAAATCGACGCCAAAACGGATGGAGTGGGTGCCGGTGATCCAGGTGGTAGTGTTGGCGAGTTGGCCTTGTTGGATGGGGGTTTGTTCGCGGAACTGTTGGTTCGAACCGAGGGGGGCGTAGCCGGTGACGTTGAAGCGGGGGAAAGCGTCGTCGGGGATCCCTTGCAAGCCCAGTTTGGAGGGGTAGTTGAGGCCGATGCTTTGCGAGTAGATGAGGGCGGTGCGGGTGACCCAGCCGGCGCGCCATTCGTTGATCAGGTTCGGACGAATGATGGCGGTCCAGGCGCCGAGGATATTCCAGCCGTTGCCGAAGCTATTGGTGCTGGGATCGGCGGCCGGGATAGCATAGACACTGCGGAGCCCGGAATCCTGCCGGTTCCAGAGGACACGGGCGCTGAGCTTGTGGGCATCGGAGAGGTTGTAGTCGACTTTTCCGGTGACGTGGTCTCGATCGACGACATTCACGGTGTTGGCGTTGAAGTTGTTGGAGCCGGCGGGATCATCGGGAGGGCGGTTCGGCAAGGGATAGGCTTGGAGGACTTTGAGCGACACGGGGTCGATGCGGGTGGCGGGGAGTTGGTTGCCGGGGAAGGGGGTGCGGGCGGCGGGGGTGCCGGTATTGGGGTCGTAGATGAGGGCGGGGGAACTGTTTGAGTTGAGGGTGCGGGAGAAGTCGCCGGCTCGCTCGAGCGCGCTGGGGACGGTGAGGGTGACGGTGGAGCCGTCGCGGCGGCGGGAACCTTCATAGCCGAGAAAGTAGAATGCTTTGTTGCGGCGGATGGGTCCGGAGAAGGTGCCGCCGTAGACGTTGTAGCGCACGGGGGCTCGGACCTTTTGGCTATTGACCCAGGGCGAGAAGAAGTTGCCCGCATCCAGCTTTTCGTTGCGGAAGTACTCCCAAAGGCTTCCATGGATCTGGTTGGTGCCGGACTTGGTATTCATGACGACGATGCCGCCGGCCGAGCCGCCGAACTCGGACGAGAAGCCGTTCGTGAGCACCCGGATTTCCTGGAGGGTTTCGACGGGCGGATCGACTTCGACCTGGGCCTGGCCGAGCCGGATGGTTTGGGCATTACCGCCGTCGAGCAGGAAGTTCTGGCTGCGGGCGCGGCCGCCGCCGATGCTGAAGTAGGGCCGCTGGCCGGACTCGTAGGAGACGAAAACCGCGCCGCCCTGGAGCTCCATGATGTTCAGGGCCCGGCGGTCCCCGAGGGGAATATCTTCGATGGTTTTGGCCTCAATGAGCTGGCTGGCACCGGAGGAGCGGGTTTCGAGGAGGGGGGACTCCGCGGCAACCGCAACGGTTTCAGAGATCGACCCTACCTTGAGGGTGACGTTGAGTTCCAGCGTCTGGCCGGTGGTCAGGCGAATGCCATTCTGGAGCAAGGATTGAAAGCCGCCATGCTCCACGCGAACGCTGTAGGGGCCGAGGGGAAGCGCCTGGAGGGAGAAGAAGCCGACGTCGTTGGACTTGGCGACAGTCTGCGCACCGGTGCCGGCGTTGACCGCGGAGACGGTTACGCCGGCGACGACGGCTCCCTGGGTGTCGGTGATCGTGCCGCTGATGCTGGCCTGCGGGGATTGGGCGGCGAGGCCTCGGGCGCAGGCCAGTAGGACCACGATACGAGAAAGCGGGATCAACATGAAAACAACCTCTTTCCCGTTACTTGGACTTAGCTTTTCTTCCCTTCTTGCGGGGAGCGTCTTCCCCCTCGTCGTTCGCTCCGCCTTTGCCGATGCGGGGCTGGTTCAGTTTGCTCCAAGCATCGAATTGGCCGCGTAGCTTGGCGACGATTTCGGGATTCTGGGCGGCGAGATCGGTTTTCTCGCCCTTGTCCTTTTCGAGATCGAAGAGTTCGAGTTTGCTGCGATTATTGACGAGTTTCCATTGGCCGGACCGGATGGCGGTTCGCTCTTCGGCGCCGTCCCAGTAAAGGCTTTCGTGGAGGGCCGACTTGGACTTGCCGGTGATGTTGGGCAGCATGTTACGGCCCTCGCGCCCGGGGGGCATGGCGGCTCCGGTGGCCGCGGCGATGGTGGGCATGACGTCGGCAAAAATGACGGGTTCTTTCGAGACGCTGTTCGCCGCCACGTGGCCGGGCCAACTGAAGAGAAACGGGACGCGGATGCCGCCTTCATAGACGCTCTGCTTGTAGTCGCGCAGGGGACCATTGTTGGACGAGTTGGCCTTGGCGCCGCCGTTGTCGGAGACGAAGACGATGAGGGTATTCTGGTCGAGCTTGCGGCGGACGAGTTCATCAAGGACCTTACCGATGGCGTCGTTTTCGCGTTCGAGCATGGCGAGCAGGATGTTGCGTTTGGGATCGTCCGTTTTGTATTTGGCGATGAGAGCTTCGGGTGCTTGCATCGGCGCGTGGACGGCGTTGAAGGCGAGATAGAGGAAGAAGGGCTTTTTCTCCTGACGGCCGATGAAAGAGACGGCTTCGCGACCGAGATTGTCGGTGAGGTAGCCGGTTTCGCTGATCGGCTCGTAGCCGCGGAGGATGGAGTTAAACAGCTCGCCGGTGGGCTTCAAGTCGAAGTAGTCATGTCCGCCGTGGCCGAGGAAACCGTAGAACTCATCGAAGCCGCGCTTCCTGGGGTGGTAGGCCGGATCGATGCCGAGGTGCCACTTGCCGATTGCGGCGGTGGCGTAGCCTTCTTTCTTGAGCATGTCGGCCAGGGTGGACTGGCTGAGGGGGAGGCCGACGCGCGAATCCGATGCAGTGTAGAAGCCGTATCGCTGGGGATAGGTGCCGGTGAGCAAGGCCGCGCGGCTAGGGGCGCAGACGTAGGCGTTGGCGTAGCCCTGGGTGAAGCGCACGCCCCGTTTGGCGATCCGATCGATGTTGGCCGTCCGGATTTCTGGTGGGTGCTCGTAGCTGCTGGTGTCGCCATAGCCATGGTCATCGGAGACGATGAGGAGGACGTTGGGCCGCTTCGGCGAGGCAGCGCGGGACTGGAGAGCGGCGAACCCGCCGGCCAGGGTTTGTAAGCATGTTCTTCTGTTCATAGGTGTTACCTCAGTTTTCTTTTCCGAAGGACCGCCCCTGCGGTGAGCCGGCCCGTTCGAGCCAGGCCACGAGGCGGTCTTTTATTTCGTCGCCTGTTTTGCGGTACTTGGCGCGATCGGCCGGCTGCCCCAGCAGATTTTTCATTTCGAAGGGGTCGTTCTTCAGATCAAACAGCGCGTCCTTCGCTTTCGACTCAGGATTCTTGGCCATCATGAGCTTCCAGTTCGCGGTGCGGACCATGAAGTTGGGGACGTTTTCCCCGGCCCATTCGGAGACGCGGAAGTCGGGAAGGGAAGCTCCCTTTCCTTCGATCAGCGGCTGCAAGCTGTAGCCTTCGCGTTGCGGTGCGGGGGAGCCGAGGTAGTCGAGGATGGTAGGGAACAGGTCCATGGCCGAAACGGTTTGGGCGATCTTCGTGCCCGGCTTGATCCGGCCCGGGAAACGCATCAACATCGGAACGCGGACGGACTCTTCGTAGAAGACCATTTTTGAGCCCATGCCATGCGAGCCCATCATTTCACCGTGGTCAGAAAGGAAGATGACGAGGGTGTTCTTCGTCAGACCGAGTTCATCGAGACGGTTCAGCAGGCGGCCGACGTTGTCGTCAATCTCCTTGATCATGCCGTAGTAGATGGAGAGGCCGGCCTGGACGTTGCCGGCCACCTGATACTTCAGCATCCGGGCCTGCCGAGCGCGATAGGGGGAGGAAGAAGTGTCGTACTTGAAGTTCTTCGGGATCGGCATGTCCTGGGCGGGATACATGCCGGCGTATGGCGAGACGTTCAAGAAGGGAGGATGGGGAGGGCCGATGGAGCAGGTGAGGCTGAAGGGGCCCTGGCCGATGCGGTTGAGGGCTTGGATAGCCTCGTCGACGGTGTAGGCGGTGTGGGTGTGCTCTTTGGGAACCTGGAGGAAACCATAGACATCGCCTTGGCCGACGGGCTCGGAGGGATCGGTAACATTCCCATCCAGGATGGCCGGGACGTAAGGCCGCAGATAGTCTTTACTCATCGCCTCGCCGGCGCGTAAGGGGCGGGCAGGGGAGTGCTTATCGAGGTAGGCCAGGAACTGCTGGCGTTCGGAGGGCGCGCCTTCGACGCGGGCACCGGCGTAGGTAACCTTGTTCTTATAGGGCAACGCCATTTTGTAGGGCGAGTGGTACTTGCCGTAGTATTCGGTGTGATAGCCGCGGCTGGCCAGCAGGTTGTCGAAGGAGGGGCCGCAATCGAGTTGGGTGTCCGTTGCGGCCGCGTTGGCGGTGACGGTGGTGCCGTGCATGCTTTTGCCGGTTAGGATGCTGGTGCGGGCGGGGATGCAGACCGGACACGGGGTGATGGCGCTTTCGAACATTACCCCTTCGCGGGCGAGGCGTTCGATGTGGGGGGTCTGCATGATGCCGTTTCCGGCGCAGGAGAGGGCTTCGAAGCGCTGCTGATCAGTCATGATAATCAGCAGGTTGGGCTTGGTTGCCTGGGCGCCGAAGACAAGGGGGGCCACCGCGGCCGGGCCTAAAAAGGTTCTACGGTTCATCATAGAGGTCAGTGAACTGGTCGCCTCCTCAGTCTAGTCCAATGGATCCAGAATGTAAGGAACTCACGGGTGAAGCTGGGGTAACTCACCTGTGAATGCGTTTTGATTCAATGGAGTAGGCGGTGCGCAAGGAGGCTTGCGTTGCGGGCTGTGCCTCCGATGGCGCTGACTTCGAGCAGGATTTCAAAGCCCTTTCCGTCGGATGGAGGTCGTCCCAGGATGACGGTGAGCGATTGGAGCGAGTTCTCGTTCAGAAAGAACTCGGAAGCGGCCTCGATGGCTTCGATCGTGGTGCCGGAGATGAGCAAGACTCGGCCGGTCTGGTTGAGGTTAGGGACCAAGGCGACGCGAGCGAAGGCGCGGGTGAGGTTTCCCTCGCGGCCCTCGGTTTCATAAGCGGCCGGCTCCCCAGGTTGCGGAGCGCTATTGCGGATGCGGGCTGAGGGCTGGCCGGCGGCAAAGTCGAAGCGAAAGTTCAGACGATCCTCGTAAAGGACCGCCCACGGGTTTGAGCGAGGTCCGCCGAGCAAAATGACGTTGTTTTCCTTGAGACTCCGCGGACTGACATTCCGGGCATGTACGACCTGAATGCGTTCGGCGGCGTCGGGGCGAAGGCGAATGAGGCCCATGGCGAATCCCAAATCGGCGAGGCTCGTCAGTTGCGTGCTGGTGAGGCGGCGGGCGAGATTCTGAGAACCGAAATTGGAGAGGACGCTCGATTCCGGGTAGCGGCGCGCCGCATAGTCGTCGACACTCACGGTCTGTCCGGTGAGTTCGTGGAGGAGGACCAGGGAGGAGTCGGCCAGAACGATGAGCGTTCGTTGGCCGTGGCGAATGACGAGTTCCGAGAGGGGAGCGGAACGCGGCGGGGCGGTGGTTGGGGCGGGGCTGTTACCCAGGAACGCAGCTGCGAAGCCCAGCGCCAGGAGCGTGGTGACCAGGGAAGTGAACTGCCAGAAACGGGTGCGGTCCGGCCGTGCCTCGGCTGGGGCAGGGAGGGGGGAGGCAAGGGTAGAGGCGGGCTCAGAGGGGAGTTCCAAGCGGCGGGTGAATACGGGCACGTAGGCGCCCTTGGGGATTTCGAGCGACCAGGCATCGGTGCGCCCGTCGTTTTCTGCATACTCCTTGAGCTTGATGCGGACTTGGCGGGCCGATACCCGGACGATGTTGTCGTTGGTGGTGTCGTAATTTTCCCGGCGCTGGAAGACGTGCTCGCCGAGGGATAGCTCGGAGATCTCATGGGGCTTGCCGGCCAAGGCCCGTTCGGTGACAAAAAGGAGGAAATCGCGGAGGGGCGGAGCGTTCCGGAAGGCAGCGGAATCGGCAATGCGCAGCACGAGCTGCTGTTTTTCGTGCTGATCGGACGTGACGGATGCGAGCTCTATGCCTTCGGCGAGAATTCATCACAATCCTGGCGGGGGGCGGAGTTCTGCCGACAGGTCCTGCCGCGCTAACGGGAGAAGTTCCTAACGGGCCAAAGTTCCTCATGACGGGCGTAGGCGGGAAGGATGAAATGAATCGCGATGAGTCAACAGCAACGAGCATCTTGACCGTCATTCGCGAGAAGCTGAAGACCGAAGTCGTGATCAGCGAGTCGCCGCCTCCAGCGCCTCGGCAATCTGCCGCGCAATCGCCGACGCCTAAACCATCGGAAGAGGCCCCGACAAGACCGAACCCTCCACCAACTCCATCACAATCGCATTGGCTTCGAGCCCGTGAATCGTGGCGATATTCGGATGGTTTAGAGAGGCCAGCGTCTGCGCCTCCCGTTGAAACCGCGCAAGGAAATCAGCGTCTTTGGCCAGGGAAGCAGGCAGCACCTTCACGACCCTGTCCCGGTTCAACTTCGAGTCGTGTGCGCGATACACCTCCCCCACCCCGCCCGCGCCGATCGGCGAAACGAGTTCATAAGGTCCGAGTTTGTCGCCGGAAGAAACGCCATGGAGAATCTGCGACAGTTTATCCCATCCGAAATCACTGCTGTCCAAATCAAGCGAGTGTGAGAGTAAGCTTGCATGGGCGGCCGCAGCAATCGGGGCGTGTGCAAAGGCTCGTGCAGCCATTTGAGCAGTCGGAGGCTCAGGATGGGACACCGATTGAGACTGGGCGCACCGTAGCTGTCCCGGTGCGCGATCCTGTTGGCTTGGGGGGCGGTGGCACGGCCGCGAGTTCCGACAGTCGGGCCACCGCTAAGAGGTTGTTAGGGCCGAATCGATACGACGACGCGGTAGGTGTCGGACTTTACGAGTTTTGAGATCTCCCGCAGGCTATCCATGTAGTTAAGGTAGTTCTTAGTGGGGAACATTTTGGCGAAGGCTGCGGCCGCTCCGCCGCCATTGTTGGTGGCAACGGCATCGGCGAGGTTCTTATAGATCATGGTTATTGTGGTATCCCAGGGGAGCGAGTTGCCTCTTGGGAGCGTGAGATGGCCGTAGGCCCATCCCTTTACGATGCCACCGGTCTTCACCCGCTCCGCGGCGAGCGGAAATTGAATGTCTTTGGCCAACGCGTTCAATTCAGTACTTCTGCCGGCCGCGACCTTGAACCTGCTGGAGATCATGATGTCGCCTTCGGCGAGCGCATAACCGTCGGTGATGTGGTGAATATGCGCGAGGGTGGAGCCGACTTGCTCGCTCATGCCGGACACAGTCTGCATGTAACTCGCGTAGTCCATGCCCGAGGCGGCGCGGTAGAGCTCGTCGCGCTTGGCGGGATCCGGCGTGGCTTGGATGCCGTTGGAGGCGGACACGATGACGAAGTTAGCCTCGGATCCGGTTTCGCCAGGAAAAATTACTTGCCGGAGAGACCAGCTCGTGAGATTGGGGTCGGCTTTCATTCGAGCGCGGACGACTTTGGCGCCGGCTCCGGTTTTATAGAAGGCGATGAAGGCACCCTGTTTTGCGGAGGGAACCTTCACATAGATGCTGGAGGTGTAGCGTTGCGGCGTGGCTGCGGCTTGGCCGGTTTGTTGGGAGTAGACTGCGCCTGTTGTAGACAGGAGCGCTATTGCGAGAGGTAATCCTAGAAATCTTCTATTCACAGTATTTCTTCCTTTGGGCTGGGACCCGAATGATACACCGGCCTGACTCCCTGTCGACAAGCGTGAGGTGCTGAGACCACTTGGAATCCCTGAGAATCCTGCGTTAGAACAGTGGGGTCCACGACGTTCGTAGCTTTGCGAGCCGATTCTCAGGAGCCACCCAGTGGTGAAGGATGGGAAACAGGATATCGTTCTTAGGGCCCACAATCAAGGGGTAGTCTTGTCTCTGGGTAGTGTTGTCTCTGTAGAAAGTTCCTCCTGACAGCCGCGAGGCTGAAGGATAGAACGAATCGCGATGAGTCAATAGATACGAGATTGGCTGGAACGGCTGAAGAAGGCGCGGGATGGGCTGCTCACGCAACGACAAGCTGCGGAGAAGGGGGGTGACGGACCGCTGGGTGCGCCATGGTATGAGAGGCAGGGCGTCGAACCGCAAGATCAAATTAACCGCCCAGGATCAGGGAATCGAGATTCTGAAGCAGCCGGAGTGGCACGACTTCGGGCCGGCATTCGCGAGTGATCAGCTGGCGAAGTATCGCATGCCGGCGGATTACTGGATGAACCTTCAGAGTGCCCACGACCGTGACTTGGGCAGGCAGCCGAGACCCCGCCGTGCCAACAGCCCCTTCCAGCTACTGCCCGAGTGATTCGCGATATCCTTGCAAACGATCCCATGCGCCTGATCTTTTTCCTTGCCACCTGCTCCCTCGCCGCGGAACTCCCCATCCCGGATGACGTTATTCTCTCCCGCAACGTCCCCTTCGCCTCCATCACTCACGACAAACTCGGCATGGACATTGTCCGCCCCAAAGCCCCGGGCAACCATCCCGGCGTCGTGCTGATCCACGGCGGTGGCTTCAGC
>JBKJLJ010000729.1:0-4208 GCA_046597015.1 Bryobacteraceae bacterium | reverse complement strand
CAAAGAGATCGAAGACCCCGGTCCAGACCCCGCGGTCATGGCCCAACTCCTCGAAATAGCCGACCAGGCCAAAAAGGAACCCAGCTTCGTCCTCCCGCTCTATGTCGTTAACATGTTGAACGATAAGCAACTTATGAGAAAAATGGCCCCGGATTACGACCTCGGCGATTTGCTCGTCCGTTTCGGGCTCGGGGACCTGCCCAAGGCGGCCTGACCATGCGGCATCCGGAACAAAGTCGGCACCCAAGTGTCCGATACATCGAAAAGCCGGCAGTCATCCCGAGTCACGATTCGCCGGCTACACCCGAAGTGTGCCCACCCGCCGACCCCGTCGCATGGGCCCAAACTGCCCGCCATCGACGCCGTCCTCGGATTGCTCTAAAAAAGTTCCGCAACTACGGAACGTTTCCGCCGGGCGCCCGTATAAATCAACAACGGTAACGTCTCCGCTAAAGAAACACTTCCCAAACGACAACCACTTTAGCGGAGACGCCCGATTGATGAGTCAAAAACTGGATCTGCCAATTCAGGAGCCTGGATTGTTCAAATTTCCCAGTTACGGACAGAATATCACCGCCAGTTCGTAACGCAACTGAAAAGATACGCGCACTACCAGATCAGCCGACCCGTGATCTGCATAACGCGCGCCGCACTTCCGGAGTTTCGAGTCGTCAAGATGCCCAATGAATCCACGGATAACGGATCGTTCGGGTGGTTAAGCACATTGAAAAAGTCCAGGTTGAACCGCATGACCACCTTCTCGGTCAGGTTGGTGAACTTAAACACCGAAGCATCAAGGCCCCATTGATTCGGCGCACCAAAGTACTGATTCCGCCACGGGTGCATGTTGTCGTTGAAGGTAGTCCGCTGGACCGTCCCGTTATTCAGCGGCAGCCACACATTGTTCGTATCCCAGAAACCTGAAAGGTTCGTACCCGCCGGCATATTCGGTGCCGTCGTAGCCCCCCACGGAATCAGGGGTGCGGACGCCGATTTGTAACCTTCCGGAACGCCCATGATGCCGTTCGGTTTGCCATTAGCGCCGACACTGTTGATCTGGTTGCGCGGAATGTAACCGTTGAACCAGAGATAGCCAGGGAAGCAGGCGCCGCTCCGGCAGTCGTTTACCGGATACTTGTCGCCGTAGAATTCAAGCTTCTCACCCGTCGGATAGTGGTCGGTGGGGAGCGCGAAATAATTCGTGCGCCAACTGCCCGTACCGGCGACCTGCCAGCCGCCCACGAGCTTGTTTAAGAAGCCGTTCGCATTCGAGGCAAACTTCTTGCCTCGTCCGAAAGGCACATCCAGCACCCAATTCCAACGCAATTGATGCTGCGGGGTTCCCGTGTCCTTCGAGTAGTTGATGAAACGATTCCTTTCCTGTACGCCCGACGGCACGGCCCCAGGGAGATAATTGTTGGTGCTCAATACATCGCCTTGGGCAATCAAGGTTTGTCCGGATACCCAGAAAAACTGGAACGCCACGCCCTTGCTGTAGCGCCGTTCGATCTCGGCCTGGAAGGTGTTGTTGCGGGACCATCCAGTCGGCGCCGAACGGTTGACCGTACCCCACACCTGCTGATCGTAGGGGCGAGTGGCCACATTGGCGAACGCGCCGGTCGGTAGCGGTTCCTTGCGGGAGGCGAACCAGATGTAAGCGGGGGTGGAATCGTTCTCGCGAATCAACTGTTGTTGGTTCACCGCTTTGTTCCCGACGTAGGCGAGGCGCACAACCGTGTTGGGCAGGATCTCTTTCTCGATCGTGAAGTTCCAGTCGTACACTTTGCCATCGGGCTGACGGGGGTCGAGATACGGAGCCGTCCAACCGCGCGGCAGCGAACGCGTGTCGTTCAGATCGATCGTTGAGTCGGGTGAACTGACTCCCGCGATGTTCTGCGGCACCGTTCGCAGACCATAGTTCGGCAGACCATCGGGAGAGATGGCTGCGTCCGTCAGGTTCTTCTGGAAGTTGGTCGCCACCAGGGTAGGTGTGGTTTGGGTGGCGTTGAACCAAAGCGACATCGGGTTGGTATAGTACGAAGTCCGGAAGCCGCCGCGGAGCACGAACGACTTGCGGCCATCGAGACCACGATAAGCAAAGCCCAACCGAGGGCCGAAGTTCTTCCAATTGTTGTAGACCAGATTGCGGGGAAGGCCGGCCTTTTCATACCCGATGACGTCGCCGCCATATTCGCGGAGGCGAGACACGATCGCGGGAAGCGTACCGCCCAGTTTGGTGAAGTTGTCCAGGTCCGTGCCGATCACGTACGCGCGCTTCTCGGGGCTAAAGGTTAACTGCGTGTTGTCCCGATCCCGGATCGGGGTTCGGAATTCGTAGCGCAAGCCGAGATTCAGGGTCAGTCTCGGTGTGATTTTCCAATTGTCCTGGAAATAGGGGGCATACTCGTCGCGGCGCAGGAAATACCAGGGCCTCCGGAACTGCGTCGTGTAGTTCATCACGCCGAGATACATGTTGGCCATGCCGTGGCCAGTGAACTGCAGCGGTAAGGGATTTACCGCTGCCGATGAAGGGTCGATCAACGAGGTGGCGAGCGTGCTGTAGTTGAAACCACCGGCCAGGGGCACCACGGATTTGTCGATCTTCTCGTACCGGAAGTGGAAGCCGAATTGCAGTTCGTGCTTACCG
Source organism: Bryobacteraceae bacterium (assembly GCA_046597015.1). Classification (GTDB taxonomy): domain Bacteria; phylum Acidobacteriota; class Terriglobia; order Bryobacterales; family Bryobacteraceae. The sequence goes on along the minus strand of JBKJLJ010000729.1, from coordinate 1,561 downwards.
GCAATTTTTGTCATGTTGTCCTGAACGGTGGCGTAGTTCGAAATCAGCCAGAACAAACCGTCGCCGCCGAACAGGTATTCTCCCGAACCGTTCGCCGATAAGCCGGTGCCGCTGATCGTCGGCCAGTTCACCGATTGAAACGGATTCGGCAACTTGAGCGCACTCGTATAGTTGGTCTTGTAATCTCCCGTTCCACGCCGTTGGTAATCGCGCGTGCCCGTCACAACGAGTTCATTCGTCACCGTTGGCGATAACGTGCGAACCCACGTTCCGGCGAGCGTCGTGTTCGGCCACCAACGGTTGGTCACCGAGGAGATGTTGTCCAGCATGATTTGGTTGGGATACTGATAGGCCTCATCAACGCTCCCGCGGGAGAAGCGACCGTATACCAGGTCGTTCGAGTTGATGCGGTGGTCGATGCGGACGCTGGTGGTTGTGTCGTTGCGCAGCCGAGGCACGGCGCCGATCCAGTTATTGTCGACCAGCGGATTAATCTGCGGATGCGTGGGAAGTGGGGTGATCGCGAAAAGCTGTTTTGCGACCGGGCTCAATCTCGCCGGGTCAATCATGTTCGGCACGCCCCGGTAGGAAAGTCGCTCGCGCTGCCCGGTGGTGGCGTTGGTCGTCATCGGATCGTACAGTTGGAACTGGCGGCCCTGGCTGTCCAACAATCCTCGAAAATCGCCGTTGCGCATCGCTTCAGTCGGTACCGACCATCGTTGCGTCGTATTGGAAATACTCTTCAATTCCTCCCAGGCCACGAAGAAGAATGTCTGATTCCTCCCGTTGTAAAGCTTGGGGATCGTCACCGGGCCGCCCAGCGAGGCACCATACTCGTTGCGGTTCAAATAGGGCGGCTTCGTGAAGGTGTCCTGGCGCTGCCGGGCGACCGCGTAACCGCTGTTCCGGTTCGTATAAAACAGCGCGCCGTGGACTTGATTGGTGCCGCTGCGGCTAGAGAGGATGACCGTCGTAGGCCGCGTAAACTTGGCCGACGAGTTGCTAACTTCCACTTGGAATTCCTCTACGGCGTCCAGCCCGGGCGTGCGGCCCACGTCCCATCCTTCCCAAACTTCGTTCATGGCGGACCCATCAAACAGGAGCGTGTGAGTGCCCGGCCGCAGGCCGTAGGCTTGAATGCGTCCGGTGGCGGTCACGCCGGGCACGGTCTGCAGGAGGCCCTGATATCCCCGCCCGTTGATCGGCAATTGTTCGATGCGCTTACGCTCCAGAGCGTGGCCCAACGATGGGCTGTCCGTGCGGACCATCGGGGTCACGTCCTTAATCTCTACTGTGGTCGTGGTTTGTGAAACCTGCATAACGATGTCGATGGTGGCGTCCTGCTGCACCTGGACCGTCAACATTCCTTGAAACGCCTGCAATCCAGAGAAGGCGGATTCCAATCGGTAGACACCGGGTACAACCGCCGGGAAGACGTACAAGCACGATTCATTCGACTTTGTGGCGCGCGCTACTCCAGTATTCGTGTTAGTCAGGGTGACGTCGGCACCGGGCACGACGGCTTGTGCCTGGTCACGGACCACGCCGCGGACCGTACTGT
>JBKJLJ010000605.1:0-18371 GCA_046597015.1 Bryobacteraceae bacterium | reverse complement strand
GTTCGCGGCGTAGGAATGCCGGGGTATCGACATCGTCGAACGGATCAACCGGCTTCGGCGTCTCGGCCGAAGCTGGTTCTGCCGCTTGCGGCGGCGCTACCCACTCTGCCACGGGCGTTTCGGTTTCGCTCTCTGAGACTGGCTCCCGCTCTATGGGCGCAATCGGAGGGGGCGGCGTGGGCAGTTCCATAAACAGGGACGGGTCCGCCGCCACCGGATGCGCCCCCGGCGTCTTCCGCCGTTGAATCTGGGGTAGCGTCTGGCGTTCAAAGCCGGTCGCGATCACCGTCAGCTTCACCGTCTCGTCCATGCTCTCGTCGGCGACAATCCCAAAGCTGATCTGAACGTCATCGTTCTGGGTCGCCTCGCGAACCAACGTGCAAGCCTCGCTGACTTCGAGAAGGCCCAAGCGGCTCGAACCCGTGATGTTGATCAGGATGCCGCGAGCTCCTTCCACGCCGCCTTCTTCGAGCAACGGAGAATTGATCGCCTGCCGAGCGGCTTCGATGGCCGCGTCTTCGCCGGAGGCTGTCGCCGTGCCCATCATGGCGTAACCCATGCCGGACATAATGGCACGAATATCAGAGAAGTCCCGATTGATAACGCCCGGCGTCGTGATGATGTCGGCGATGCCTTGTACGGCCTGACGCAAAACATCGTCGGCCATCTGGAGCGCTTCCTGGAAACTCGTGTTCTTTCCGGCCAATTTCAAAAGTTTGTCATTGGGGATCGAGATTACGGTGTCGACGACGCCTGCGATCTCGGCCAGGCCCTGCTCGGCTTGCTTCATCCGGCGGGGTCCTTCGAAGCTGAACGGCTTGGTGACGACGGCAACCGTTAACGCCCCCAGTTCCCGAGCCAGCGAGGCGACGATTGGCGTTGCGCCCGTGCCCGTGCCACCGCCCAGGCCCGAGGTGATGAATACCATGTCGGCGTCCTCGAGAATCTCGATGATGCGATTGGTATCCTCCATCGCCGCCTGGCGGCCAATTTCCGGGTTCGCTCCCGCGCCCAAGCCATTGGTGATCTTCGCCCCGATGGGAAGCTTGTTGGGCACCGGAGAAGCCTGCAGCGCCTGCATGTCGGTGTTGAGGACGTAGAATTCTACGCCATGTAATCCGGAGTTCATCATGCGCGCAACGGCGTTACAACCGCCTCCGCCCACGCCGATCACTTTGATCCGAGTGCCGATTTCGACCTCTTCCTGAATTTGAAACTTGAGTTCTGCCATGGCGATACCTTCCGCGCTTAGCGCATTAAGAGATTAAAAAAAGGGGGGCGGGGCTTGCGCCCGTCGCGGTGTTGTTTCAAGCGGCCGGAGTACATGGCCAGGCCCGCGGCCGTGGTCCAACTCGGATTGTTTAGGCGGCTGGGCCAGTCTTGGATCCCGACCGGAAGCCCGTTGCGAGCCGGGCAATTCAAGACCAATTCGGCGACGTCGCACATGCCATTCAGCCGGGCCCCTCCGCCGCAGAGCACAATGCCTTCCAGCAGCGCCCGATCCATATCGGCTTCAACCACCTTGCGTTGAATATACTCAAATAGAAACTGCGCCCGGGCTTCAAGCATGTCGTTCAATTCCCGGCGGGGGGCCTCGCGCGCCGGTCGGCCCTCCGCCGAGGGGACCTCAATATAAGTGTTGTCGGCCGTCAATCCCAGGATCGCGCAGCCGTATTCAATTTTCAGCCTTTCGGCGTCGTCATGGGTGACGTGAAAGCCCGTGCTGACGTCGCGGGTAAAGTGGTCCGCCGACACTGGAATGCTCGTCGCTTGCACCATCGCTTCGCCATCGTAGATTACCAGTTCGGTTGAATGCAGCCCGATGTCGGCCACGGCTACGCCCTTGGCTCGCTCGTCCGGCAGGACGCAGGCATAGGCTGCCGCCATCGCTTCGAATACGGTCTCTTCCACGGCTAAATGCGCATGATGAACCGCGCTGACGAGGGCCTGATGGTCAATCGCCGAGGTTGTCACAACGTGGACATTCGCCTCGAGCCGAGAGCCGCGAATGCCCCGCGGATTCAGGATCCCGGTCCGCCCGTCCACCGTAAAGTCTTGCGGCAACACTTGCAGCAGAATCCGATCGTCTTCCAGGCGCACCCGGCACGCCAGTTCAACGGCATACCGCATGTCCGAATCGTCGATCTCGCGCGGCCGGCCAAACTCGTAGACGCCCCTGGCGTTCGCACCCTTCACCGCCTCGCCACCCAGCCCGACCACGGCAGCGTCGAACGATATCTGCGCCTGCCGCTCGGCCTCCCTGGCCGCTTGCCGGATACATTCCGACATCACATCCCGGTCGGCAATGCGGCTCTTCGTCCAGCCTTTGGACTCCACTTCGCCTGATCCTAAGAACCGAATCTTGCCTTCCTCGACGACACAGACCACGCACCGGGTGTGGGCGCTTCCAGCGTCCAATCCGACCGCTAAACGAACCCGGCTACCAGCCATGCGCGATCCCTCCGTGCAGAGCCAGCCCGGCCGCCACAGCCCAACTGGGTGCGGAGAGTTCCAACGGCCATTCCGCTACGCCGATCACTTGGCCCAACCGCACGGGGCACTGCAGTAACTCTTCGGCGAAGTTACACAAGCCGGGCAGGGAAGCACCTCCACCCGTCAGGATTAGCCCGCCCGGCGGCGGCAATTGGCCCGCGAGTTCTTCAATCCGAAACTCCAGCATATGAAGATACTGCCCCGCCCGCGCCTCCAGAATCTCCTGCAGCGGCGTTGGGTTCTGCTCCGGGCTGTGCCGGCCAATATTCCCTTCGGCCAACTTCAGGTGTTCGGCCTCCGCCATCGGCAGCTCAAAAAGGCTCGCAATATCCTGGGTGAACTCGCGCGCGCCCACCGCGACACTCGTGGTTTGAATTCCGCCCCGCAAATCACTGTAAGCCAGTTCGGTCGCGTCCACGCCAATCGCCGCGGCGCTGATCCCGCCTTGCCGCATCAAGTCCGATGTCGTCGCCAGCAGCGCCGCTTCGCTCTCCACGGCGAAGTCGGCCACCCGTAAACCGCTCCGTTCAATCGATGCGTTCAACGCTTCCATCTGGTTAAACGAATCGGCATAGCCTACCGTGATTGCATCGACCGAGATGCCCGCGCGGATACCCGCCGACAGGGCTGCCGCCGAGATCGATCCCGCCAGGGCATCCGTGTTCCGAATCCGCCCGTCCTGCCAGCCTTGCGAGGGGACCACACTGGCGCTGCGCAGGCGTGGTCGCCCGCTGATCCACTCAATCAATACGCACCGCGTATAGAGGCTTCCCGCGTCGAGTCCCGCTCGCAGGAGTGATCCGCTAGACGCCACGCGGAACCTCGACCCGGATAATCTGTTCCGCTTGTCCCGGCCCCTGCGGCACCGAGAGAATACTGCCTTCAATCCGAAGATCAAAAAAGTTCGACTCCGGTGCCCGCTTCTGGATCTCCGGATAACTCAGCCGAAACTTTTCGAGCCGCCGCTTGAATTGGCGGTCCCCCAAAAGGAGGGTAACCACGCGACCGCTTTCATCCTGCATCACCTTTAGGTTACTCGGATCAGCGGCGTCGACCTCAGATATTTTTTCGGCCAACGGTCCGGCGTCCTGCAGCAGCTTTACAAAACGGTGCACTCGCAGCTTGCGATCGTCCTCGGCCTGGCGGGGCGTCACCCCGGCCAGCACGGGTAGTTTGAAGTCCCCAGGCTGCTGCAATTGCAGAATGTTGCCGTCCCCGTCGATCAAAGCCGGACGTCCGGACTGGTCCTCGCCAGGAATCTGGATCCACGCCACCGGCACCCGTTCCTGGATCTGAACCCGCACCCGGTTGGGCCAAACGCGGGTCACACTCGCTTCGGCGACCCAAGGATTCTGCAACAGCTGCAGCCGCCGCTGCCGAATCGGCACCATGTAAAGGCTACGTCCGTAATCGGGGTTGAACGGAGCCGCCACGTGTGCGCGCGCCGCGTTCTTCAGCCCGTGGATTTCCAGGTTTGGGCTCTCTTCGCCTAAGTCCGCCGGCATCGGCACCCGGAACTGGCCGTCTCGTAACAGATAATTCTGCGTCTCTTGCCAGCCGAATAGTAAGCCAACCACCGTGAATGAAAACAGCGTGGCCCAAAGAAGGCCGCGACGCACGGTTCGATAGCGAGCTTGCCGATCTTCGGTGCGGACGGGGGCGGGAGAGGGCTGTTTGCGTGCCATGAAATTATTCCTATTGCTTCAAGCGGGAAAGGAGTTTGTCGCCAGCCTGCCAGACGCTTCCGGCCCCCAGCGTCAGGATTAGGTCGCCCGGCTGCGCGGCGGCCGCTGCGGCTTCGACGGCCGCTTCCATGGTGCCGCAATACTGAGCGCCTCGGTGGCCGAAATCCTGCAACCGGCTCACCAGCGCTTCGGCCGTGACTCCCGCGATGGGGGCTTCCGACGCCGCATAAATGTCCAGCAAATACACCGCCTCGGCCTGATGAAAGCTCCGCGCAAAATCGTCCATCAGATGCTGCGTGCGGGTATACCGATGCGGTTGAAAGATAACGTGAATGCGGCCAAACTTGCACAATCGCGCCGCGGCGAGCGTCGCGCGAACCTCCGTCGGGTGGTGCCCATAATCATCGATCACCGTCACGCCGCCTTCTTCACCCTTCAACTGAAAGCGCCGGTCGACGCCCGTGTACTCGAGCAGCCCCCGCCGGATCACATCCTGCGGAACGTCCAACTCATCGGCCAGCGCAATCGCCGCTGTTGCGTTCAATACGTTATGGACGCCCGGCACCCGCACTTGAAATGTACCCAGATCCTCACCGCGCAGCCGCAGCTTCCAGCTCGATACAAAGTGGCCACAGTCGGCATCGACGATTTGCAGATCGGCCTGTGCGCTAAAACCATACGTGATCGTCCGGCGCTTCACTTCCGGAAGAATTTGCTGCACGTTCTCATCGTCCAGACACAACACCGCCGCACCATAAAAAGGAACCTTGTTCACGAAGTCGCGGAACGCGGCGCGGATCTCCTCGATCGAGTGATAGTGATCCAGGTGCTCCCGGTCGATATTTGTCACTACCGCCAGAATCGGCGCCAGCTTCAAAAATGAGCCGTCGCTTTCGTCGCTCTCGACGACCAGAAAATCACTTTTGCCCAGCCGCGCATTCCCGCCGTCCAACATCCCGACCTTCCCCCCTACCACTACCGTCGGGTCCAGGCCCGCATAGGCCAAAATCGCCGCCGTCATCGAGGTCGTGGATGTCTTCCCGTGGCTGCCCGCAATCGCGATGCCGTACTTCAAACGCATCAATTCCGCCAACAGTTCCCCACGCGGAATAATCGGGATACCGAGCCGCCGGGCTTCGAGCAGTTCGGGGTTATCCGCGCTCGCCGCCGAGGTAACCACGAGCGCTTTCGCCCCCGTCACGTTAGCCGCCGTGTGCCCCTCGTAAACCTTAATCCCCAGGCTGACCAGCCGGTCCGTGGTCGCCGAGAATTTCTGATCCGAACCCGTGATCGTGTATCCCAAATTATGCAGGACCATCGCGAGGCCGCTCATGCCGATGCCGCCGATGCCGGTGAAGTGAACGTGTTGTGGCTTAAAAAACATTTCGACTTTCTATTGTTTCAATACTCCAGCACATTCCTCAAGCAGGTCCGCCGCCCGCTTAGCGGCGCCGGGTCGCGCGAACCGTTTCGCCGCGGCACCCATCGCCTCCAACTTTCCCGGTTGCAGCAGCGCCGCAATTTCATCTCGCAGCCGCTCTGGCGTGCACTCCCGGTCGAGGACCATCCGAGCGGCCCCCGTTTTTTCGAGTGCCGAAGCGTTCCGCGCCTGATGATCGTCGGCCGCGTAGGGGTAGGGAACTAGAATCGATGGCTTGCCCGCCGCGGCCAATTCGGCCACCGCACCCGCGCCCGCCCGGCAGATCACCAGATCCGCGTCCGCAAATGCCGCTGGCATGTCGTCTATAAACGGCACCACCGTTACCCCCGGAATGTCCGGAACGTCGGTGCCCGATTGCAGTAGGATCCGCACCGGTTGGTCCGCCAGCAGCGGCCACAGTCCGCTTACTGCCCGGTTCAACGTCCGCGCACCCCGACTCCCCCCTGTCACTAGAATGTTGACGATCTCGCCGCGCTTCCGCACCGGCAGTTGGAAAAACTCCCGGCGCACCGGAAGTCCCGTCAACTCCCTGCTTCCGGTGGGAAAGTAAGCCAGCGCATCTTCAAAGCTCAACAGTGCCTTGCGGGAAAACCGCGCCATGTATCGATTCGTCAGGCCCGGCATCGCGTTCGGCTCCATCAAAATGAGCGGCAACCGCCGTAACGCCGCCGCCACCGCAACCGGGCCCGCCGCATAGCCGCCCATGCTGAACACCGCCGCGGCGTCGTGCCGTCGCGTCAGGGCCAGGCACCGGACAACGCTGCGGGGCATCTGTACCATCGTCCGAAACTGGTGCCATCGACCTTGCCCCTGCAAGCTCCCGATTTCGATTAACTCGAGCGCAAAGCCCGCGGCGGGCACAAGCCTCGTCTCGAGGCCTCGCGCCGTGCCCACAAATACGGGCGTGTGGCCGCGTGCGGACAGTTCCCGCGCGACCGCAATGCCCGGGATTACGTGTCCGCCTGTGCCGCCTCCCGCCATAAGAAATACCATTAATGCGAACGCTCACTGACACTCAGCAATAAGCCCACGGAGAGCAATGTCGCCAACAGCGAACTGCCCCCGTAGCTGATCATCGGCAGGGGGATTCCCTTCGTCGGGCCGAGGCCGGTCACTACCGAAAGATTAAAGAGCGCCTGGAAGACAATCATCGTCGTCACTCCAAGTGCTATATAGCGCCCGAATTCATCCGGCGCCACGAGAAACGTTCGATACCCTCGCCAGAGAATGATGAAAAACCCGGCCAGCAACGCCGTCGAGCCGATCAAGCCAAGCTCCTCTCCCACCACGGCGAAAATAAAGTCTGTATGCGGCTCCGGAACATAAAACAGTTTCTGTTTGCCGTCCATCAGGCCCAGGCCGAACAGCCCCCCCGAGCCAATCGCAATCTTGGATTGCAAAGCTTGAAAGGCCGGGTCCGACGGGGCCGTCGAACTCTTCACGTAGGTCAATACCCAGCCGTTCGGGTCAACCACGTTCAGCACTTTATGCTCGGGATCCAGCATGGCAATCACCCGCCCGACGCGGTAAGGTTTAGCCGCCACACCCACGATCATGAACAGCGCCGCCACCGGGTCCGCCCACAACATGTAGCGCCGATCCAGGCCCGCTACGAAAAACGTCAACGCCGTCGTCGCAATCAGTACGACGGCGGTTCCCAAGTCGGCTAAGGAAACAAAGAACACGAGGAACCCGAGCACAAGGCCGCACCCGGCCAAAGTAAACCGGGCGTTGTTCACCGCGCGGATCCGGCGGGAAAGGAAGAACGCCAGGAACAATACCAGCGCTGGCTTGGCTAACTCACTCGGCTGCAGCGACCCGACCCCCAGCTTTAACCACCGGTGCTTCGCCGTGTCGGTGAAGAAAGCCACAATCAGCATCATCAGCACGATACCGATACTTCCGAAGGCCCAAGTTGGTGTATTGAATACTTTATAATTCAGCCGCTTCAGGATCATCAGGACCAGGAACCACACCACGGCCCACCCCAGTTGGTGCAGGAAGAAGTAGTTCGGGCCCACGTCATATTTGCCTTGTACGGCGATAATCGAACTCGCCGAATAAACCATGATCAAGCCAAAGGTGACCAGGGCCACCACGGCGAAAAACAAAATCTTGTCGGTGTAAAGTCTTTTTCCCATCGTTGTTTCCTACTTCAGGTTCTGAACCAACTCTTTAAACACGCGTCCCCGGTGCTCATAACTTTGAAACTGATCGAAGCTCGCGCAGGCCGGCGCCAGCAACACCGTGTCGCCCCTTTGCCCTTCGGCGTGGCCGACTCGAATAGCCTCGGTCAGCGTACCGCAATCGCGCAGCGGAAGCCCGGGCTCGACCTCTTCCAACTGTCGGCGGATAATGGCGGCGGCCATGCCGATCAGTAGAATGCCCCGTGCCTTGGTCCGCAATCGACCGGCGAGGCTGCGGTAGTCGCTCTGCTTGTCCTTGCCGCCCAGGATGATCCACAACCCGCCTTCGAAGGCGTCAAGCGCCTTTTCCGTCGCGTCCACGTTGGTCGCCTTCGAGTCATTGTAGTACCCGATCCCAGCCAACTCGCGGACGAACTCCAGCCGGTGCTCCACCCCAGGAAAGGTGCGCACCGCGGCTTGAATAGCGTCCAGCGACACGTTGGCCAGCCATGCCGCCGCTGCCGCCGCCATCACGTTCTCCACGTTGTGCCGGCCCCGCAGCGGGATCGCTTCCACGGGCAACAGCACCTGTTCATCCACCGTGATCACCCCATCTTTTTCGGCGATCACCCAAGGGCCCGGCTCCTTGGCATTGAAGTAGACCACCTTGGCCCGCGTCCGCTTCGCCAAATCGCCCGATAACGGATCGCCCGCGTTCAAAACCGCCACCTTCGAACGAGTTTGCAATTCGATCAGGCGCGCCTTCGCGTCAACGTAACGCTCCATCGTATGGTGCCGATCCAAGTGGTCCGGGGTAATGTTCAAAATCAACCCAATGTCGGCCTGGAAGCTCTGAATCGTCTCCAATTGAAAGCTCGATAATTCCAGCACGTTCCACTGCCCCATTCGTGAATTCGCCACCATCGCCGCTGGCGGTGTGCCAATGTTGCCCCCTACCTGCGCCGGCACTTGGGCCTCCCGCAGAATATGGCCCACCAACGCCGTGGTCGTCGTCTTCCCATTCGAGCCGGTAATCCCGATCGTCCGCCCACGCAACAGCGGCGCGGCAAACTCAAGTTCGCCCGTCACGTTGGCCCCCGAAAATACAGGCGCTTCCAGCGGCACACCCGGCGACTGGATCACCAGATCAGAGTTGGCACCCACCGCCTCCGCCTGCGGTAGATAATTCACTGCTAGCTCGGCCACCTCGGCCGCGAAGCGCGTCTCGGCCAATGGCTTCTCGTCGCATACCGTCACCTGGGCCCCCAGCTGCAGCGCCAGGCGCGCCGCCGCCAGGCCACTCTTGCCTAACCCGACCACGAGAATGTGTTTGCCGGCCAATTCCACAACCGTCTCCGCTATCGCAGCTTCAAAGTAGTCAGCGCACACAGCGCCATAATTAAGCCAAGAATCCAGAAGCGAGTAATAATCTTCGTCTCGGTCCAACCGACAATTTCAAAATGGTGATGCAACGGTGCCATCTTGAAGATCCGCTTCTTCCGTAGTTTATAGCTACCCACCTGCAGGACCACGCTCATCAATTCGATGATGTAGACCCCGCCGATAAACACGAGCAACAACTCTTGTTTAATCAGCACCGCCACCGTCCCGAGCGCTCCACCCAACGCCAACGAACCGACATCGCCCATGAAAACTTCGGCCGGATGCGCATTAAACCACAGGAACCCGAGCGACGCACCCGTCATTGCGCCACAAAAAACCGTCAATTCACTTGCTCCCGGCAACCGGTTCAAATCCAGATACTCGGCAAAGGTCCGATGCCCGCTCATGTAGGTCAACATCGTCATGGCTCCGGCCGCGATGATCATTAAACCGATCGCCAAACCATCCAGGCCGTCCGTTAGATTCACGGCGTTCGAAGAACCTGCCAACACGATGATCAGGAAGAAGAAAAAGAACGCGAACGCTAAGGGATAAGTCCAAGGGTTACCGAGAAATCCCGTCATCAACAGGCTCGGTTTGAAGGACTTGAAGAACGGCACGTTCATCGCCGGATCGTAACCGCCGCGCGCGTTTAGGATCAACAGCATCACCCCAATCACGCAACTGGCAACGACTTGCCAAAAGAATTTCCTGCGCGCAGTGAAGCCTAGATTCTGCATCTTCTTCACTTTCGCGTAGTCGTCGAAAAACCCGATCGTGCCAAAGCTAACGAGTCCGAACAACGCGATCCAGACGTACGGGTTTCGCAGATTAGTCCACAATAACGTTGGCAGCACGATCGAGATGATGATCAGTAAACCGCCCATCGTCGGCGTGCCCGCTTTTTTTTGGTGAGCCGTAACCTCGGCCCGGATCTGCTGGCCAAACTTGAACTCGCGCAGTCGCCGGATCAACCACGGGCCCAGGAAAAGCGAGAGGAATAGCGCGGTCAGGCTCGCAAAAGCGGTCCGGAAAGTCACGTACCCAAAGAGGCGGGCCGGCCCGAAGACCGGTGAAATTTGTTCGTACAGTAGCCAGTAAAGCATCAGCCAGCCTTATACCTTTCCACCGCTTGTTCCATTGCCGTCCCGCGGGAGCCTTTGAACAGCAGCAGGTCGCCCGCTTTTGTCAGGCCGAGCAGCGCTTCGCCGGCCTCCTCCGGGGTCGCGAAGTAGAGCGCCTTCGCCCCGCCCGCCCTGGCTGCTTCGGTCAGATGCGACGCGTCGCCCTTCACGCCCACTACCAGATCAAACTGCAGTTCGGCGGCCCGCTCGCCAACCTCCCGATGCAGCGCCGCGGACCACTCTCCCAGTTCGAGCATCTCCCCCAATACCGCAATGTGCCGGCGCGCCGGCAAAATTGCCACATACGCCAGCATCGCGTTTGCGGCGTCCGGGTTGCTGTTGTAGCAATCGTTCAGAATCGTTACTCCCTTGTGCTCCTGGCGTTCTCCGCGCATCTTCCCGGGTTCCAGCAGTCTGGCCCGCTCCGCCAGTTCGGCTGGCTTCACGCCCAGCACACTACCCACGGCCACCGCCGCCGCCACGTTCAATACGGAGTGTTTTCCCGCTACCGGTGTCTCAAAAATCGTTTTGCCAATTTGAAAACGCGCTCCGGCCTCTGACATCGTCAGGTTCTCCACCCGGAAGTCGGCCTCGCTTTCCACCCCAAACGTAACCGTCTGTCCGGGATGAATTTCGCCGAACCGCGCCACGTGCGGGTCGTCTGCATTGATCACGGCGATGCCATCCGAGGTCAGGCTTTCGACGAGTTCCCGCTTTGCCAAAGCAATCGCCTCGCGCGAGCCCAGGTTCTCAATATGCGCCGTGCCAACGTTGGTCACCACCGCAATCTGCGGTCGCGCTATCGAAGCCAGAAATCGAATCTCGCCGAGATGATTCATCCCCATCTCGAAAACGTAAACCTGCTCTGCCGGGCTCTGCCGCAAAATCGATAGCGGCAACCCGATATGGTTGTTCAGATTGCCTTCGTTCTTCCCGACCCGCAGTGAGCTGCCCAACAACGTGGCAATCGTCTCCTTCGTCGTCGTCTTCCCGGCGCTCCCGGTCACCCCAACCACCGTGCCCGTCATTCGTAACCGCGCCCGCCGAGCCAACTCCTGCAGCGCCACCAGCGTGTTCCATACTCGAAAATGGGGAATCGCCAAGCGAGCGATTTCGCGTTCCACCAGCACCGCGACCGCGCCGTTCTCGGCTGCCGCCTCAACGAACTGGTGGCCATCATAAACGTCGCCCGGCAGCGCAATGTAGATCGCCTCGCCGCGCAGCGTCCGCGAGTCGATACTCCATTCGCCCACGCTCCCCGCCGGAGCCGGCGAACCACTTCCCGTGGCCGCCACGATTTCCGAAAACGTCATGCGCATGCGGACATCCCAAAGCCCAACTTGGCTAATGCCTGCCGCGCCACCACCCGGTCGTCAAAATCGATCGTCCGATCCTGCAAAATCTGATAGGTCTCATGGCCTTTGCCCGCCAGAATTACGATGTCGCCCGCGCGGGCCCGACCCAGCGCCAGCGCAATTCCGGCCGCTCGGTCCGGCTCCACCGCGTACGGCGTGTCCTCCCGTCCCAGGCCCACCAGCACGTCATTCAGGATCGACAGCGGCTCCTCCGAACGCGGATTGTCGCTCGTCAACACCACGTAGTCGCTCAGCTCTCCCGCCGCCATGCCCATCCGCGGCCGCTTGGTCCGGTCGCGATCGCCACCGCAACCAAACAACGTGATTAACCGGCCACCGGTCAGTAACTGCCGCGCTACCCGCAAAGTATTGCGCAACGCGTCATCGGTGTGGGCGTAGTCCACGATCACCAAAAATGGTTGGCCCGCATCGACTCGCTCAAAGCGGCCTGGCACCCCGGGGCAGCCGGCAATCCCCGCCAGCATCGTCTCCCAATCCAACCCATAACTCAGCCCGGTACCCAAAGCGGCCAGAATGTTGTAAACGTTGATCTCGCCCACCATCGCGGCTCGTACCTCGTGCTTCCGGCCCTCGTGGCAGGCCAAAAAACGCAGACCCGAAAACGAACTCTCAATCGACTCGGCTCGTAAATCCGCCGACCCGCTCAGCCCATACCGCAGAGTGCTGGTGGCCTCGCCTGGGGTGATGCGCGCGCCGTAAGCATCATCCGCGTTGATCACCGCGAACGCGGGCGTAAACTCCCCATCGAACAACTGGCGCTTTGCGGAAAAATATTCCTCCATGGAGCCATGGAAGTCCAGATGGTCCTGCGTCAGGTTCGTGAATACCGCCGTGTGAAAATGCAGCCCCGCCACCCGACCTTGCGCCAGCGCATGAGACGAAACCTCCATCGTCGCGTAGCTCCCGCCCGCCGCCAACGTCCGCGCAAAAATCTGAATCAGCTCCAAGGACTCCGGCGTTGTATTCATTACCGCCTCGGCCACCCCCGCCACTTCGCAACCGATCGTACCGATGCGGGCCGTCTTGTATCCCCCCGCATGCAGCAACGCATCCACCAGGAACGTGCAGGTTGTCTTCCCGTTCGTGCCCGTAATCCCGGTTAGCCCCAGGCGTTCGTCCGGTGCGCCATAATATCGCTTTGCCGCCGCCGCCAACCCCCGCCGCCCATGGCTCACCTGGATCCAAGGCATCGCCTCGTCGTCCGGACGGGTAGCGTCGCTGACTACCGCCACCGCACCACTCTTTATCGCCGCACGCGCGAATTTCCGGCCATCCAACACCGCCCCCACAAACGCAAAAAACAAGTAGCCGTCTCGAACCTGACGCGAGTCGTACGCCAGCCCTGCGCAAGGCTGCGCCAGCACCGAATCGTCACTCGTAGTGAGGATGCCGCTATCGGCGAGCACGTCTCCAATGGTGCCGGTCACCGGGAAAACACCACGCGAATTCGTCGCGTTTGGTCCAAAACCGCACCCGGCGCCGGCTGCTGCCGCTTGGCCACGCCCGATCCCACCACGTCCACCCGTAGCCCTTCGGCCGCCGATTTCTGCAGGACTGCCCGCAGCGTCATTCCTTTAAAGTCAGGTACCTTCGGCCCGGCCACCACGAGAGAGTCCTGCTGCGCCAAGTTGAACTGGCGCTCCAACTCTTTCTCCTCTTGTTCCTCGTCGCCGGCGTCAATCTCCTTGGAGTTTCGCGCCGGGGCTTGGCTCACCGTCTCGGTCTCTGGAATGTCTTTCGGCACCCCCAGAATCCGCAGGGCATTCTGCGCCACATCGCGAAACACCGGCCCCGCGATCCCGCCAGCCAGCTTGGTCGTTCGGTTCAGGGTCACCACCACCACAATCTCCGGGTTGGCCACTGGCGCAAAGCCCATGAACGTCGAGTTGTAAACCCTCTGGTATCCCTTCCCGACGTCGAAAATCTTGCCGGTGCCCGTCTTTCCGCCCGAAGTGTAGCCCTTCAGCTTCGCGGCCTTTCCCGTGCCTTCCAGCACGACCATTTCCATGATTCGGCGCATCGAAATCGCCGTTTCCGCCTTGATCCGCCGCTCCGGCACCGCTGCCGGCTCCTTTTCGATCGGCCCCCCCGGAGATTGGCGATGCAAAATCAGCCGGGGCTTGATCAGCATCCCATTGTTGGCAATGATCGTAGCCGCCTGCGCCAGTTGCAGCGTGGTCGTCATCATTTCGTGCCCAATCGCGATCGAGGCAATCGAATCCGGATTCCACAGCCGTGCCGGTCGCATCACCCCTCCGGATTCTCCGGGCAGGCCAATCCCTACCGTATCGCCGAACCCAAACAGCTTCATGTAGTGGTACAAATTCTCTTTGCCCACCCGCATGCCAATGTTCACCGAACCCAGGTTAGAGGATTTGGCCAACACCAACTGCATCGGCAGCACCCCATAGGCGTGCTCATCGTGGATGTCCCGGCCCAAAACCCGCATCACCCGGCCGCCACAAAGAATCGGCGTTTCCGGTCGTAAATTGGTCGTTTCCAGCGCGGCTGTAATCGTCACTACCTTGCACACCGACCCGGGTTCAAACGGCACCGTCAGCGAATTGTTCACACGGCCACTGAATTCCCGCTTGTCCTGAAATCGGACATTCGGATCAAACGTCGGCCAACTCGCCATCGCCAGAATTTCGCCCGTCTTGACATGTATCACCACCAAGCTACCGAACGGAATGTTCTCCCGCTCCATTGCCTCGCGAAGAGCTTTCTCCGCGATGAACTGAATTCCTTCGTCGAGCGTTAGGGTGATGTCTTGCCCCGCCGTCGGCTCGCCTTCGTAGCTGCGGTTGTATCCCCGGCTCCGCGAATCCCGATCGACGATCAGATGGCCGTCGAGACCCGCCAGATCTTCCTCGAAACCCAGTTCTAAGCCGCCTTCGCCCCGGCCGTCCCCGTTCAAAGAGCCGACCACATTGGCCGCCAGCGTCTGCTTCGGATAGATCCGCTTGCCGACCGCCTCCATCGTCACGTAATCGAGCTTGTAGGACCGCAGCCGGTCAACCTGCTCGATCGTCGCGTGCTCCTTAATCCGCAAGTAGCCCCGCCGTGCCGTCCTGGCATCCATAATGCTCGCTTCCAGGTCGGCTACCTTCAGATCAAGCGTGGAGGCCAGCATGCTCGTCGCAAAGTCGACGTCTGGAATCTGCATCGGATTGATGCTGATCGCGTCCACGGGCACGCTCATCGCCAGCTTGCCCTTGTCCCGCATCAGGATCTGCCCCCGAAGCGCCACGACCTTCGTTTTTTTCGATTGTTGAGCCTGGGCGCGCTTTGCTAGCTCCTCATGCTCGAAAACCTGAAGCTGCACCAATCGCCCGAAGATAATCAATCCCCAAACGAGCGCGCACCAGGTAACGACAATCAATCGCTTATGCGATTGCGGCTCTGCCGTCGTCTCCAAGTTGCTGTCCATCGTAATAGTTCCACTGGAAACCGGGCGAGCGTGTCGTTGACCTTACTCACTGGTGCAGTAAGCACGCTCGCCCTACTTCCAGGGCCTTGCGGCCTTTCCTTCGGGGGAGGAAATCAAGTACAAAAATCGAAAGAATCCGGGAGCGGCTGTTGCGCGAACCGAAGTTCGCGCCGGGGGAGTAGGAATGGAAGCCAGCCGCCCCCGGCATGGAAAAACTGTTTCTACTTCTGCGGACCCTTATTCATCGCCAAAGCGGTCGACCGGTCGATGTTCAGAACCACCATCGTCTCCGGCGAAGCTTCGACAAACTTCTCGTCATCCGCAATCCGCGCCAGCGTCGCCAGGCTCAACAACTGAGCTTCTGCCACTTCAACCTGGGACAGTTGCTTTCGCAGCCGTGTCTGCTCTTCGCGGGAACGCTCAATCTGGTAACCAGCTAGCTTGCCGTAAGCCGTCGGTACAATCATACCTACCGCGACCACCGCGGACAGACATGCCATACCGATCGTCCTCCAACAGGTCGCCGTCGCCTGCTTGTCTTCGGTGCGGATTACGTGGTTGTTGTCGATCCGTTTGATAAAGATGTGGATTTCTTCGTTCGGCATCGCGCGCAAGGCGCACGGCTCAACCCGGGGTGACATCCGTTCCTTCCACTCATTCCGTTCGCTGCCCGCAATCAGCGGCAGCACTTTGTTAAATACACTTGCAAAAGTTGCCATTTCCTACTTTCCCCTCGACATTCCCAACTAACTTGTTTATAGTAATTCCAGTACGCGGAGCGTCGCGCTGCGACTGGCTGAATTTTCAAATACTTCCCGATCCGTCGGCTTGACGGCATGTTTAGTTAATAGTCGCGCCCGCCCTTCCTTGTGCAAGCGTTGAAAATGTGTTTTTACAATCTTTGCTTCGCCCGAATGAAAGGCGATTACGGCGGCTCGCGCGCCAGGCTTTAACAACTCGGGCAGCGCTTCCATCAGCGCGGTAACCTCGTCCAACTCTTGATTTACAGCCATCCGGAGAGCCATGAACGTCAAAGTAGCCGGGTGTAACTTGTGGCTCGTACGGGGAACCGACCGCGATACAATCTCTGCTAATTGCAGCGATGAGTATATCGGCCGATTCCGCACGAGTGCTCTGGCTATGACGTAACTCCTCCTTTCTTGGGCTAGGTTGAACAACAAATTCGCTAACTCTCGTTCCGGTAGCTGATTGACTAACTCCGCCGCGGTAAATCCCTGCGAAGCATCCAGCCGCATGTCCAAGGGGCCGTCCGTCGAGAATGAAAACCCGCGCTGTCCCGTTAACTGCACCCGCGATACGCCCAGGTCTGCCGTTAATCCGTCCAGCTTTCCCACACCCCGCTCCCGCAGCACCCGTGGCGCCTCCGAAAAAGCCGTGTGGATAAATTCTATGTTTTGCGGTCCGTCCGCCAAATTCGCTCGCGCCATCGCCAGCGACTCGGCATCCCGGTCCAGCGCATATACCATCCCCGGTGCCGCTCGCTCCGCGAGCGCCCTCGAATGAGATCCCATGCCGCATGTCAGGTCCGCATACACCCCGCCCGGACGGATATTCATCCATTCCATGGTCTCCGGTAGTAGTACGGGATAGTGCATGCATCTGATTTCGGTTAGAGCATCCGCGGGCCATCGGGCCGGGACTGTTGCTTATTGGTGGCTTCTGCAGCGACGCGCTGACGCTGCTCGTAATCGGACTTCAACATCCCCCGCAAAGTGCCTTGGTGATTCATCATCATCAACTCGGCCCCTTTCAGGTTCATCTCCGTCCGCAATGTCTGGCTCGGAGTGAGTCGGTACTCTTTGTCGAATCCCGTCATCACGCCGTAATGCTGCATCGTGATGCTCCAGTCTTCGTATTCTTCTTCCGACTTCTCCCGGAATGCAGTCGCGTTCTGCTTGATCCAAATCTTCCGCGGGAAAATCTTCAGCCAGCCCTTCTCGAAGGTGATGAAAAACTCCTTCTCGTCCAACTTGCCAATATAGTAGTGCTCCCATTCCCGAGGAATGGCCAAACGACCCTGACCATCCACCTTGAGAGTGAAACTCCCAGACGGCGCCTCAAGCTGATTTTGGCTGAGCTCTTCTTCTGTCACTGCTATACTCTTTCTAAACTTCGGCGGTGCTTTTAAGCTGCTTTAGAGGTGCTTTCAAACTACTAAAAATAGTCCTGGAACGAGAGTACACCGGCTTTGGCCTCTTGGCAAGCAATTTCTCCGGAAAGTTGGTCTCCTTTTTACCGCTAAACTGCTGTCGGCAAACGCCTTACGGAATCGTCTTAGCTGCGCGGGCGATAAAAAGGCGAAGATCAGATCACCCCCACAACAGGTTGTAGGCCTCTCCCACTGGAACCCCAAGGAAACCCCCTCCCGCTTCCCTTCACCAACCCTGTTTTGCTACGCTGAGCAAGTGCAATCGCCCATCAGCCTCTATGACATGGAACCGGGGCCAGACTGCCCCGAAATTTGCCGCGCCATCGTGGAGATTCCCAAAAATTCCGCGAACAAAATCGAGTACGACGGCAAACTCGGAATTTTCCGGCTCGACCGCGCCCTGTACTCGCCCATGCACTACCCGGGTGACTACGGCTTCATCCCCGGCACCCTGGCTGAGGATAACGATCCCATGGATGTCCTCGTCCTCGTGCAGGAACCCAGCTTCACGGGCTGCTTGATCGAAGTACGGCCCGTCGGCGTGCTCAACATGGTCGACGCCAACGAAGGCGACCAAAAAATACTGGCGGTTCCCACCAAAAACCCCCGCTACGATCAGATTCACACCATGGACCAGATCTTCCCCCACGTCCGCCGCGAGATCGAGCACTTCTTTTCCATTTATAAGGAACTGCAAGGCTCCATGCCGAAAATGGACGGTTGGGGTGGCCCCATCGAAGCCCGGAAAGCCATCATTGAGAGCCGCAATCGGTATCTCGAAGTGAAGGCCGCCGCGGAGAAAGCGGCCGCGCCCAAAGTAGAGTAGCCATCATGGTTGCGTGCCGCCGATACTTTGTCCGCGGCCAAGTGCAGGGAGTCGGCTTCCGCAACTTCGTCCAGCGCGAGGCCGTCACCCGAGGCCTCCGCGGCTGGGTCCGCAATCTCGACGACGGCCGCGTCGAGGCTCTCGCCGAAGGCCCGGTCGATGTCCTGGCCGATTTCGAAGGCCGCTTGCACCAAGGTCCGCGCTGGAGCCAAGTCCGAGGAGTCGAGGGAATCGACGCCCCCCTCGGCGCCCCGCCCGGATTCGCGGTTCTATAGCGCCTAGTCTACTGGTAGACTGGGCATATGAAGCTAGTTGCC
>JBKJLJ010000569.1:0-3377 GCA_046597015.1 Bryobacteraceae bacterium | reverse complement strand
GAGTACTTTTCCGGATATTGGACGTTGTCGGCCAATTGCCAGGAGTCGCCGAGGTCGTTATTGAAGGTCATTACGACGACGAGGCGGCCTTTGTCGTCGCGAATACCTCGCCACTTGGGATCTTTGCCGTCGGCACGATAGGTGACGGCGCCGCCGGAGCGCTGCATGGAGCGGTAGTTGGCGACCTGATACTTTTCCTGGATGTCGTAGACGATGGCGAAGACGGGGTCGTTATCGGGAAGGTCGATGATTTCGCGGTTGGGGAAGATCTTATTCATTCCGATCAGGAAGCCCTCCCATTCGCGGGTGCCGAAGAAAGAGTCGCAGAGCAGAAAGCCGCCGCGGAGTAAGTAGTCGCGTATCTTGGCCGCTTGGGCGTCGGTGAGGTTCCAGTTTGAGGGCATGCCGACGTGTAAGTAGGGCCAGTTATAGATATCGTCGCCGTCGTCGGGACTTACCGGTTGCTCGACGCTGCGGACATCGATGCGGGTGAGGCGGCGGAGGGCTTGGGCGAGGGTGCGGTCGCCGCGGGGATAGTCCACGGTCCAACTGCCGCCGCCTCGGCCGCCGCCTCCGGAACCGAACATGAGCCGTCCCAGGACGAAGCCGGCGGGGACCTCGTAATCGGAGGGGAGGGCGGCTTCGCTGCTGGCTCCCTCCATGGAGGGGTACACGCGGAAGGGTCGTTGCGCCCATGCTAAGGCCAGCGCACCGAAGAGCAGCAACGGAGATAGCCAACCAAAGCGGGTAGTTCGCATGACTTACCGGAAGTATATTACGCAGGAGCACGAGGAGAATGCAAAGTTATGTCAAATCGCTGTCCATGGGATTGCAATGTCTACCGCCAACCGTTATGCTCCCCACAGATGCCCCGCCTTGCGTTGATCGCTCTTACTTTTGTGCCTTTATTCGCCCAGCCGCCCGGATTTCCCGGGGGCGGACCGCCCGGCGGATTCCCCGGAATGGGAGGCCGGACAAAGATTTTAAAGGAGTTCAACAAGGACTCCAATGGCGTCCTCGACGCTGAAGAGCGAAAGGCCGCCCGGGCTCATTTGGCCGCCCAACCCCGCCGGGGATTTGGGGGTCGGCGGGGCGGGGGACCTCCCGGCGGTCCTCCAGGCGGACCTCCCACAGGCGGACCTCCTCAGGGCGGGCCCCGGGGCGGGCCTCCTCCCGGCGGACCGCGGGGCGGCTTGGCTCGGGGTGGCTTCCCCGGCGGAGAACCGCGAAAGTTTGAGCCCGGCATCAAAATGAGCCCGGCCGACGTGCTGCCGGCAACCGGCGGCTTTTACGATATGGGCGTCGTGCGCACGCTGTTCTTTGAGTTTGAAGACGCTGACTGGGAAAAGGAGATGGCGGAGTTCTATCATACCGACGTCGACGTGCCCGCCAAGCTTACCGTCGATGGCAAAGTGTACCCGGACGTTGGCGTGGCCTTCCGCGGACAGACCTCCTTTATGATGGCTCCGGAGGGCGGCAAGCGCTCGCTGGACGTTTCGGTCAACTTACTCCATGACGACCAGCGAGTCCATGGCTATCGTTCGTTGAATTTGTTGAACGCCTCGGGGGACCCGACCATGATGCGTTCGGCTCTTTATCACTACATCGCCCGCCAGTACATTGCCGCGCCCAAGGCCAATTGGGTGCGGGTGGTCATCAACGGGGAGAATTGGGGGCTCTATGTGAACGTCCAGCAGATTAACAGCGAGCTGGTGAAAGAGAACTTTAAAACTGCCAAGGGGACGCGGTGGAAGGTTCCCGGGAGTCCGATGGGGCAGGGTGGGCTCTCTTACTTGGGAGACGATCCCGCCGCTTACCGGAAAGCTTATGAAATCAAGAGCAAGGACGACCCCAAGGCTTGGCAGGCGCTGATCAAGCTTTGCAAAACATTGCGGGATACCGGGCCCGAGAATCTGGAGAAGGCGTTGGAGCCCATGCTCGACCTAGAAGGCACTTTGAAGTTTTTGGCCATCGACAAGGCTCTGATCAACAACGACGGCTTTTGGACCCGCGCCAGCGACTATTCCCTTTACCTGGACCCTGGCGGCAAGTTCCACCTGATTCCCTGGGATGCCAACGAAACTCTGCGGGAAACCGAAGGGGGGATGTTTGGACGGCGGGGAGGAGAAGAGGCGCCGCCACAGAACGCGGAACTTGACCCCTTTGCTGGTGAGAAAGATGCCGGTAAGACGCTTCTGACGAAGCTATTGGCCGTACCGGCGGTGCGCGCCCGTTACTTGGGCTACATGCGTGATATCGCCGAAAACTGGCTGGACTGGAAAAAGGTGGGGCCGGTAGTAGAACAGTTTCAGAAAACGATCAATCCCCATTTGAAAGCGGATACAAAGAAGCTTTTCTCGACCGATATTTCGCTGCGGGCGGTGACCGAAGACAACGTGGCCTCTGGTTTCGGACCCACGGCACCGCCCCATCTCAGTCTGAAATCGTTCTGCGAGCAGCGGAGGAAGTACTTGCTGTCTTATCCCGGCATCAAACGGTAACCAAGGGGATTTACTTCGACGTAGACTTGTGACACAATCCCTCCAGTTCTCTGGACCAAGCCATGATCGGAGGGTCTAGAGGGACTGGAGGCACCTATGCGCATCTCTTCTCTGCTTGTTCTGATTTCGGTTTCGGCCTTTGCCGATGCCAAGCTTCCACCTGCCGCCACACACAAGATCGATTTTGAGAAAGACGTGCAGCCGATTCTGGCTCAGAAGTGCCACGCCTGCCACGGCGACGAGGCCCAACAATCCGGCCTGCGACTCGACAAACGGCAGAACGCGATGCGCGGCGGTGACTACGGGCCGGTCATTAAGGCGGGCGACAGCGCGGGCAGCAAGCTTATCCTCCGCCTCGTCAACGGTGACGGCGGGCTGCAAATGCCGCCCACCGGGCCTTTGTCGGATGAAGAGATCGGCGTCCTGCGCGCCTGGATCGACCAAGGCGCCGACTTCCGCATTCAAGTCGCCGAAGAAGCCCCCCCTGTGCCGGTTGACCCGAAACTCGCCGCCCTCATCGCTGCCGTCCGCGCCAAAGACCTGGCCACCACCACGAAGCTCCTCGCCGCCAACCCTGAACTGCTCAAGTCGCGCGACCGGGCCGGCGCTACCCTGCTCCACCACGCCGCCGGGTTTGGCGACCTGGCAACGATGAAGTTGCTGCTGGCCCAAGGGGCGGACGCCAACGCCGGGAACAAGCGCAAGTCGACGCCTCTTTTCTGGGCGATCGCCGACGAAGCCAAGGTCCGTCTTCTCCTGGAGAGCGGCGCCAACCCGAACGTCAAATCGACCGACGGCCGGACTCCGCTTTACATGGCCGCCGCGATGCCGAACGCATTGGGCACAATGCGCCTGCTGCTCGACAAAGGCGCCGAC
>JBKJLJ010000518.1:0-5857 GCA_046597015.1 Bryobacteraceae bacterium | reverse complement strand
CAACATCCCTAACCATTCCGCCTCTTCGAACGCCGCCTGAATCGCCAGCGCCCCCGGCACGCTATCGGTAATGACCTGATCGCGATATACATACTCGTCATTGAAAGGACTGTCGCGAAAATACGGCGCAGGCGGCGCCGGCCCAACGTTCAGTAACGAGGGCGTGAAGCTCCCCAGATAAGCCGTGCCTATCTGCCGGGCAATGGGGCTCAGGCGCGCCACGTCGCTCTGCGTAGCGCCCCCAGTGTTCAGCGCGCCCGCCGCAACATTGGGCTCCACCGCCTGGAACAGCGTCCCGTAAAACGATCCGAACGATTGCCCAGCATAGTATACGCGCCGCGGGTTCAGATTCAATCCAAGCCCGTTCGTATCTTTAATCGTGCGCATCAGCGCAAACAAATCCACCGCGGTCTGGCGTGCGCAATCTCTCGTCGCCAAAGCGTTCGGCATAATGCATCCGTCCGACGGTCCAATCGGCGCCGCCGAAAACTTAATCCCGCGGCCAGGCGTAGCCACCGTCAGTGTGGTTCCGGCATTCGTCGTGATCTGCGTCTTGCCTCCCGGCCCGAACCCGTGACCCACAATCTCTATAGCGAGCGTGGCGAACCCCTTCTGCGCCCACGTACCGGCCGCGTAGGTAGGAGCGCCAAACTGGCTATCCCCCAGCCCGTGCCCGTAGACAATCACCGGAAACCCGCCTTCCGGAACAGCGCCAGCTGGCAGAAAGAGATGGTACGAAACCGGAATCACCGCGCTCGGTGTCGCGATCTGCTTCTTCGTCGGCGTAGTGGGAATCGTCCCCGCTTGCGGGCCGCTCGTATTCAGGTACAGCGGGGAGAGATAGAGCCCAAACGCAATCTTCCCCACCCCAGTCAGCACGCTCAGCGGAAGGGCCTGGTCATAATTCACGCCCGCCGCACCCGTATCCGGCATCCAGGTAATCGACTTCACCGCCGATAGATCGAACGCCGAAGCAGAACCCGGCACCACAAACGACGGAGCCGGATTCAGATTTACCTGCGCCCGCGCAGCCTCCAGCCAACTGGTAGCACTCAAGGTAGTGAACAGGGAAGCGGAAACCAGATCGCCCTTGCCGCCCTGCTCCGTATCTCCCCCGCTATCACCTTCGCCACTCTTCCCTTTGTTCATCAGCTGTTCGATCGCCAGCGAGAGCGCCCCGCAATACCCGGTATGCCCCTTCTTCACGCAATCGCTAAAGCCCTTGTCGGCGTGCAACTTCTTGCCGTCCGCTCCCGTAACCGCGGAACTCACTGTCAGCAAATACCGGGTCTGTTGATCCAGCACCTGCTCCGGTTTGGCGTAGGCGCAATTGCCCACCGCATCGAAAAGGATCTGATTGATACCGATCGATTGACCCGCCCGATCCACCGCTGTAACGCGAATCCCCGTGCCCAGCGTGCTGGTATCCACCGGCCCCGAAAAACATACGCGGATACGAGGATTCACACTAAACCCATCCAGCTGATTTAACAACTGCGTGTTAATACATTCCGTGGAACTGGGACCACCGCTGCACGCGCCAAGCAAAGGCAAATTTACCTGCAGCCCCGTTTTCTGGTCGGTGTTCGCAACAGTGAGAAAGTTCGTTGGAAAAGGCCCCACGCCAGGCGCCGAAGGCTGAAAAAGGACGGTAGTGTTAGCCCCCAAAAGCGCCAGGGGGAAAAAGAATAAGAAGGATTTAAGAAATCTCATGTGTGTCGTCGCGGTGTTCCCTATTTCTACTGAATAAAGATACGGCACACGGATAAAATGTAAATAGATTTGATGTAAACAAAAGTTAAAACTCGTTAAACCGAGCCTCGTCTCTCAAAGGGGGTCACGCGCGATCGCTTCATCCGTTCCCTATGGGTCGCGCAGCAGCCCTCCCCTAAGGACTCGTATTGCTAGAAACAAGCCGCAAACGGAACGACAGAATAAGGCTGTCCGTACCGTACGGAACACCTCGATATTTCCAAGCGATGCCAAAGCCATTCGTTTAACGAACATGTCTGGCATGGGGCGACAGACCGGTCGGCCCCGGCGTCTCACACAAGCGGATCGCCGTCGCAAGCGGACTCTAATTTCGAAGTTGCGCAGATAACCGCCATTTGAAGGCAAGGTAACCTGTCCCGTCGCGGCCGCAATTAGATATTCCCTTAGGCCACCGCGAGTTCCCGGAACAGCCCGCTCTCCGCCCGGCCCGGCTTCCGTTTCGGCATCGCAAACCGCCGATTCATCTCCAGCGCGTTCCAAAACGATTGCCCGCCCGCGTCATTCGTGAAGAATACGAAAGTCTTATCCGCAAACGCCGCCACGTCCTGAATCCGTGTCTGCCACCCATCCAGCTCCACCGCCGAATACTTATACCCGCCGCCCCGGGACGGTTGCCGTTCCTCGAAATCAACGAACCAATCTGGCCGCTGCTTACCGTGGAGCCGCGCATACCCAACCCCCGACGTCAGAAACGACGTCGCCGGCATCCCCTTAACGTGCTCCGGCTGGTCAATATTCGCAAATCCCACCCGATAGTCAATCAACGTCCCAATTGCTTCCGGGCAAGACCAGCTCGCATGCCGCATCTCCGCCACCAGCGGAAACTCCGCAAACGCCCGCCGCAATTGAATAAAGTAGTCGCGATTCTCTTGCGTGAACCGGAACGACCACGGAAACGTCATCAGGACGGCCCCTAACTTCCTAGCCCGCCGCAATGGCCGCAGTCCCTCACAGAATGCCTCCACGGCTGGAATCTCCAGCCGCCGCTCGTGCGTAAACTGCCGATGCAACCGAGCTACAAACTGAAAACGGGGATTCATCGCCGTTTTATCCAGCCACAAATTCGCCAGTTCCGGCCGCGGTAAGCTCTCAAACGTCGCCGGAATTTCCGCCGCGTCGAATCGCTCCGCCACAAACTGCAACGGATGAAACCCCTTCGGCTTCCCCGCAGGATAGATCACCCCCTCCCACTGGGGAAAGTTCCAGCCGGAAGGCCCAACCAGCACGGGGGTACTGGTCGGTGTTAGGGAATCGGCGTCCAACTGAAACTTAACCATGGGAAGGAACCTCGATCACAATCTTTGCTGTTTGTTCGCCCCCAGAATACGGCAGATCGGCCCATCAGGTCAAGCTCTATTTTCGCCTTTATTTCGCCGTCGAAAAATAATGGCCGATTCGTAACCTTTGCACCGGCCACGACGCTATATCTGTAATCCCCGTTACGACGGACGGGCGCGCAGCCAGAACATCGAGTTACGCGCCCGTCCACCCCTCTAGTTAGTCAAACATCCCCTCATACAATACACTCGTCAGGTACCGTTCGCCCGAATCCGGCAACACAACCACCATATTCTTCCCCCTCATCGCCGGCTCCTGCGCAATCTTCAGCGCCACCGCCGCCGCCGCCCCGCAAGAAATCCCGCACAAAATCCCCTCTTCCTTCGCTAACCGGCGAGCCATCTCCACCGCCTCTTCGTTCGATACCTGCTCCACCCGATCCACCATCGATAGATCCAACGTATCCGGCACAAACCCGGCCCCGATCCCCTGAATCTTATGCGGCCCCGGTTTCACCGTCTCGCCTTTTAGCGTCTGGCTGATCACCGGACTGTTAGTTGGCTCCACAGCCACCGACAAAATATTCCGGCCGCGCGTATTTTTAAAATAACGCGAAACCCCGGTAATCGTTCCCCCGGTACCCACCCCGCAAACCAATGCGTCCAACTCCCCCTCAAGGTCGTTCCAAATCTCCGGACCCGTCGTCGCCTCATGAATCGCCGGATTCGCCGGATTCTTAAACTGCTGCAGCAGCACGTAGCGATTCGGATCCCGCGCCACCAACTCTTCCGCTTTGCCGATCGCGCCCTTCATCCCCAGCGGTCCGTCCGTCAGCACCAAATTAGCGCCGAACGCCTTCAAAACCTTCCGCCGTTCGATCGACATCGTCTCCGGCATCGTCAGGGTGATCTTATAGCCCCGCGCGGCCGCCACAAAAGCCAAGGCAATCCCCGTGTTCCCGCTCGTCGGTTCCACCAACTCCTTTCCCGGCGTCAACAGCCCCCGCTTCTCGGCGTCCCACACCATCGACGAACCGATCCGGCATTTCACCGAATACGCCGGATTCCGGCCCTCAATCTTGGCATAAACGTTGGCCCCTCCCGGCGTTACCACCCGGTTGAGCTTAACTAAGGGAGTGTTCCCAATTGTTAGTGAGTTGTCCTGATAAATCATAAGTCACAGTCCTTCCGTTCAAATGTCCCAGTTGGGAATATACTTACCTTGGCGCTCTTTCCACCGCAACGCGAGTTCGGCCATCGTCGTCTGATCGATCACGTCGGAAACCGCCTGATCCACCCGGCCCCACATCTCCGTAAACGGGGTTTCGCCGCGTCGTTTTGCTGACCCGATCGCCCCATTCCGCCCCCCGTCTATGTGACGAACCACTTCCCCGATGGTGATCGCATCCGCCGGGCGGGCTAACAGATAGCCCCCATCGGCCCCGCGCCGCGATTCCACGAATCCACCCTGCTTCAGTCCCGCCAAAATTAACTCCAAAAACTTCTGAGGAATTTTCTGCCGACGGGCAATTTCAGCAATCTTGCTCGGTGTCGTGCCGCCGTGCGCGGCCAGATCGTATAACGCATGCAGAGCGTATTCGCCCTTTACAGAGATGGTCATGAAGAGAGTGGCGGATGGAATCCCTATTTCCTACTAGGGATTATACTATTCACCGGCCAGTTACACAGCCGCCGCTCGGCTCGCTCGCAGCGGCACCCCGCGAATAGCCAAACCTTCCACCAAGGACGCATGGTAAGCCGGATCCAGCAGAAAGCCGCCATCGGCGTGGGTCGCCAATCCACGATTGCTTAACAGCAGCAGCAATTGCGTCTCCCCCGCGCTCAGCCCTTCCTCAGGTATCCGCGCCAGTCCACCCGACGCCACTTTTACCTTCCGCAGCAGGTCGCGCGCGAAAACCTGCGCATCCAAGGAATCCAACGCCGCGGCCCCGGTCGCCCATTGCGCCTCCGGCGCGCCGCTACTCACCAGCGCGATCAAGATAATGATGACGTCTATAAACGCAGCCAGCGCCAAAGAGAAAACATGCCGGCCCGCCGGTGCCGAAAACAGCTCCGTAAACGCCAGCATCAAATCCTCCTGCCCAGACCCTGTTTGATCAACATAATCGGTCAACGAAGGAACTGCGGGGCGCGCTATCGTTCCGTTGTGCAACGTGGTCTTCACCTCGGCCCAGGGAATGCCATCGTACGCCGCATGAAAGCCCCGTAGCTGCTCCGAACTCGCATCCGTAGGCCGGGCAAGGCTCCGCCACTGAACCAGCCCCTGCCGCGCCCCATCAATCTGCGCCTGCGTCTGCTGCGCCAACCGGGCATACCGCGCAAACGCCGAATACCGCGCCCCCTCCCCTGATCCTTCCCTGCCCTGCGCCTCCTGCGACACCGCTTCCCGCACTTTCGCCAGGTACGGATCCGCATCCACCGCCTTCGCCAGAAACCCTACCCGTTTCTCGGCCTCCGTCATCTCCTCCAGCGCAATCACGTGCTTGCGCGCCTCCCCACTCGCCGCCGTCAACGTCTCGTCCGCTTGCTGCGCCGTCGCCGCAAGCCGGTCAAACAATTGCCGCTGCACCAGCGCCGGCCGTTCCCGCTGCGCAAACCACGTGTACAAGCTCACGTAGGAAAACGCGACGGAAACCAGGGCCGTGATCGAGTACACGACCACGATCTGCGTCCGCCTCGCCCGCTGGCTGCCCACCAACCAAGCCGTCAACAACAGAGCACCCTGCACCCCCAGCGAAGCCAGCAGCGCAAACCAACGCGATAGGTAAAGAGCCATGCCCTCGAAG
>JBKJLJ010000232.1:0-2551 GCA_046597015.1 Bryobacteraceae bacterium | reverse complement strand
ATGTACCACCCGGTTGTCCGCGTCCAAATAAAGTAGATCGAACGGAAACAACACGCCGATGGTATGAATGCTCTGGACCGTTCCGTCGCAGGGCATTCATACCATCGGCGTGTTGTTTCCGTTCGATCTACTTTATTTGGACGCGGACAACCGGGTGGTGCATCTTATTGAAGATGTGGGTACTTTTCGGATTACCTCCATTCGCCGAGACAGTGTAAGCGTTCTGCAACTGAGGACGCGGACAATTTTTTCTTCCAATACGCAGGTCGGCGATCAGCTTATAATCTGTGCGCCCGATGAAATTGAGAAGTACTGTAACGGGATGAACATGGGTAAAAAGGAGGACCGCCGGCTTGTTTAGCTGGCCCTCCGGGTGACTGTATGCGCCTATTCGATTCGCTGAAACACACGCTAGCAGATTTGAACGCGAGTATGACTGATCGCCGGGGGGGCCCCAGGATAACTGAGCCACTGGTTGTTGTTTACTATTGGAATGGCGCGGAACCGATACCCCATGTGTTTCGAGATATTAGTCGAACGGGAGCATATATGGAGACCACGGAACGGTGGTATATCGGCACGATTCTTCAAGTAACGCTCGATGTCGATTGTCCCAAAGGAAGCCACGGCCGAACCCCGGCGCCCGAAGATTCAATCACTGTGTGGGCTAAGGTTGTCCGCCACTGCTCGGATGGCGTTGGTTTGAATTTTGTATTCGCGAAACGTGCGCGGCGGAATGAATTTGAACGCTTCTTCGCCCACCTACAGGCCAATCAAAAATGAAAATCGTGCAACCCAATACCCGTTCGGAGCGAGGGCAGTCTCTGGTTGAGTTTGCGCTTCTCTTGCCTTTGATTTTTCTGTTAATTGTCAATGCCGTTAACTTTGGTGGTTTTCTGTATGCGTGGATCACGGTCGCAAACGCGGCCCGGGCGGGAGCGGAGTATTCGCTGATTGGGGGTGCAATGGCCACAGCTCCCACGAGTCCAACGGCCGCGCAGGTCGCCGCGTTGGTCACAAACGATATGCTTTCCCTTCCCAATCGAGGCAGCCTGCAGGTTCGGGTGTGCAAGAATAACAACGCAACCGTGACGTGCACGGGGACCGGAAGCGGAACCACACCGGCGGATCCCGAACCAACTCTTTATGTATTAACGGCCGTGGATGTGACCTATACGTATCAGCCGTTTATCCCTCTTTGGGCATTTCCGCGCCTTAACATTCGCGCGACGCTCCCCCCGACAACCATTCACCGCAAGGCGGTAATGAGGATGATGCAATGAAAGCGACCCTTAGCTCAAGGCGCCGCGCTTATTCCCGGGGCGCAACGCTCGTGGAGTTCACATTGGTGGCGTTTTTACTGATCATCACGCTCTTATCCGTTGTGGAAATCGCTCGCATGGTGCTCGTATTCACCACCGTAACGAATTCAGCGCGCGCGGCCGCCCGATACGCGATTGTTCACGGAGCAACTCGCACGGGAATGGGGACTGATGGGCCGAGCGGGCCGGGAGCCAACCCACCAGAAGTGGTGCTGGTGGCGAGGAACTTCGCCGGCACCGGTGCGATCGATGTTTCCCGATTGACGATCACCGTGACCTATTTCGGAGGCAATGCCGTGGGCGGCGCGGTGCAAGTGGCTGTGTCTTACCCCTATGATCCATTAATTGGACTGCTTCCGCTCAGCGTTCCGTTATCGAATGTATCCCGTGGGGTAATCGTCTTTTGAGAGAGGTTATGATGAAACGGCGAAATGAAAAAGGGCAGGCACTCCTGCTGGTTGTGGTCGCTTTTGGGATTGTCCTGATCGGCGGGTTAGGGCTGGCCGTTGATGGCGCTCAGTTGTTTGCTCACCGGCAGATGGCGCAGGCGGCCGCCGACGCCGCCGCGCAGGCCGGTATCATGAGTATCTTCAACGGAACCGCCGGAACCGGCCCGAGTGCGTTTGCTACCTCGGGTACGATTACTTGCGCTGTCGCGGATGCGAAGCTTCCTTGCCGATATGCGGCTCTTAACAATTTCGGTACGGCCGCTGACACCGTGACGATCGATTATCCGGGTGCGGGCGCGGTGCCGGGCGTGACACTTGCCGCATCCGCTCCGGTGAATTTGCTCCGCGTTACCGTGCAACGATCCGTGAATACCACTCTCATGCGGCTGTTGGGGCCCTCTACTTCGACAATTCGGGCCATAGCGATCGCCGCGATCGTGGATGTCGTTTCGCCGGTGCCAATTTTAGTTACACATCCGACGCTCTCCGGATCGTTGAGCACAAACGGAGGACCTTCCATTACGATCTGTGGAGGTCCAAGCCGGAGTATTCAGGTGAACTCGAGCAGCTCCACCTCGCTGAATATGAGTGGGAATACGACAATCGATCTTTCCCGTGCGGGCCCCTTCGATTCGCTGGTTAGCCCTTGCACCACGGGAACAGGCGCCGACTTTGGGGATTTTGGCGGGCCGGGCACGCCGCCGTTCACTTTCGTTCCAGGCGTCGGCAAATACCTTCAACCGGCTTCGCCCATTAAGGACCCGCTCGCCAGCGTGCCCG